>CAMCWG010000168.1 GCA_945882005.1 Bordetella parapertussis | reverse complement strand
CTCGAACCTCGGGTCGAACAAGATGAGCATGGTACGATTTGTCGTGTTTTTTTAAGTGCCCAGCAACGCGATGGCCTAGTCGGTTTGCGCGAAGCAATTAGTCAGTTCGCTTTACTTTCGGATAACAATGCGATTTCTAACCAGAATATTCAATCTGAATGATCCCGGCTGGGGTCGGGGTCAAAACGGTGGTGGCAATGAGCCGCCTAAAGACGGCAATCAGCCGCCCCGTCGTCCATCACAGCAAAATGGTCCGCCTGATCTAGATCAAGTTTGGCGTGACGTAAGTGATCGCTTGGGTGGCCTATTTGGGCGCAAGCAGGGCGGTGGCAACCGTGCACCTTCGCAGGGGCCCGGTGGTCCGACCCCGCGCCAATCCAAGATCGGTTTGGGCGTTGTCGCCGCGGCAGGGTTGGCACTGTGGCTGGCGAGTGGTTTTTTTATTGTCCAAGAAGGACAGGTCGCAGTATTGACCCAGTTTGGTAAGTACAAGTCGACTGCGTTGGCCGGTTTTCAATGGCGTATGCCATTTCCGATTCAGTCCCACGAAATCGTGAACCTGTCGCAACTGCGGACTTTCGAAGTGGGGTTTAGAAGCAACGCGCGTAACCGTGTCTTACCCGAATCCTTGATGTTGACCGATGACGAGAACATTGTTGATGTTCAGTTCGTTGTGCAATATCGCTTGCGTGCCGACGGCGCTCCTGCCTATCTCTTCAAAACGAAAGATCCAGACGAGTCAGTGCGTCAGGCAGCACAGACCGCTATGCGCGAAGTCGTAGGGAAGCGTCCGATGGACGTTGTATTGTATGAAGGCCGTACCGCTGTCGCAGTGGATGTGCAGAAGCTGATGCAACAGATTCTCGACCTCTATGAAACTGGTATTCAGGTGAGCAGCGTTGCGATCCAAAACGTACAACCGCCTGAACAAGTTCAGGCGGCATTCGATGATGCCGTGAAAGCGGGGCAGGACCGCGAGCGTCAGATCAACGAAGGACAAGCCTACCGTAATCAAATCGTTCCGATGGCTGCTGGACAGTCCTCGCGTATGCTGGAGCAAGCCGAAGGCTATCGTGCGCGCATTGTCGGTAACGCTGTTGGTGATGCAGCGCGCTTTACGAGCGTGTTGGCTGAATACAAAAAGTCGCCGCTTGTGATTCGTGAGCGTATGTACCTTGAAACCATGCAGCAGATGTACACCAGTGCAAGCAAGATTCTGGTCGATACAAAAGGATCTACCAATATGCTGTACTTGCCACTTGATAAGCTTGCTCAGCAGGCGGCTCAGGGTGCTGCGCGTCCAGTGACGACACCTTCTATGCCATCCCCGACTCCGGTCACTCCACCTCCTTTCGTGCCGCCGGCGCCTACTCAGCGTCCAGTAACACAAGGTTCCACCAACACACTGACGCGTGATCGCGGCAGTCGCTAAGCAGAGGATCAATCATGAATAGATTACTTCCCCTGTTGATCGCCGTTGTTATTGCGGTCGTCGCTCTTTCTTCCTCAGTGTTCGTGGTGCGTGAGCGTGATTACGCTCTGGTGTTTGCACTCGGCGAGGTTAAGAAGGTTATCTCTGAGCCAGGTCTGTATTTCAAGCTGCCGCCCCCGCTGCAAAACGTAGTCACTCTCGATAAGCGTTTGTTGACGATCGACTTGCAAGAAGCCGAGCGTATTCAAACGTCCGAAAAGAAGAACCTTCTTATTGATTCGTTTGTGAAATGGCGCATCGTGGACCCTAGGTTGTATTACGTGACCTTCGGTGGTAACGAGCGTGCGGCACGGGAGCGCCTGCAGGCGCAGATTCGCGACGCGCTGAACGCTTCGGTCAACGTGCGCACCGTGAAGGATGTGGTTTCATTAGAGCGTGATGTCATCATGCAAGAGGTGCTCACCAACGTTGCGAAGCGTGCCGAGTCGCTCGGCGTTAAAGTCGTAGACGTGCGCCTCAAGCGGATTGAGTTTGCACCAGAAATTGCTGAGTCGGTTTTCCGTCGTATGGAATCTGAGCGGATTCGGGTTGCAAACGAGCAACGCTCCATTGGTGCTGCCGAGGGCGAAAAGATCCGAGCCGAAGCCGATCGTCAACGTGAACAAATCGTTGCCGAAGCCTATGGTCGCGCCCAGGCCATTATGGGTGAGGGGGATGCCCAAGCTGCAGGTATTTACGCGAAGGCTTATGGTACCGATCTAGACTTCTACAGCTTTTATAAGAGCTTAGAGGGTTACAAGGCTTCCTTTGGTAAGCCCGGTGACGTAATGGTGGTGGATCCAAGCTCTGACTTTTTTAAGTACTTAAAGTCATCTTCGGGCAAGTAAAGAAGGGGGCACTGGGCCCCTTTTTGTTTGGTCGAACAGCGCGCGCATAATAGGTATAATGCGCTGTAAGCTTTATCGATTGTTCTGGCGGCTTGCCGGGCTTACGCCCCAAGCCGCTTTTGTATGGGTATTCGTTTTATGAAAGGCAATTGGTTGCTGCCCGAAAGTCTGGCTGATATGCTGCCAGCCGAGGCACGACGCATCGAAGACCTGCGACGCATACTACTTGACTCGTTCCGTACCTACGGCTTCGAGCTGGTTGCACCGCCTTTGGTCGAATACATAGAGTCGCTGCTTTCCGGCACGGGCAGCGATCTAAATCTGCGCACCAGTAAGCTGGTGGATCAGTTATCTGGTCGCACCCTCGGGATTCGTGCAGATATGACACCTCAGGTTACTCGTATCGATGCGCATTTACTTAATCGGGTGGGCGTGACACGTTTGTGTTACTGCGGTCCTGTGTTGCATGCGCGGCCTGCAGGTTTACTCGCAAACCGTGAGCTCCTCCAGATCGGTGCCGAGATCTACGGTCACGCTGGGTTCGAGGCCGATCTTGAGATTATTCATCTGGCGCTTGATAGCGTGCGTTTAGCTGGTGTGCAGAATATACGTCTTGACCTCTGTCACGCTGGTTTGGTGCGCAGTTTGATTGAGACGGATCCTGCAGCGCTGTCTCGCGCCGACGAGATCATGGCCTTGCTTCGTGACAAAGATCTGCCCGGTTTGACACAGCTGGGGGCGGGCAATGACGCATTATTACCCGCAACGGTGAGTGCCTTGGTGCGTTTGCCTCAACTGTATGGCGATTTGACGGTACTCGAGCGCGCGCGCAAAGAGCTTCCGAGTTCGCCAGGTGTTGTGGCAGCGCTCGACACACTAGAGCACCTTTTGGGCGCTCTCGATGATGTGTCTGTCGGTATTGATTTGGCTGACGTCGGGACCTACGGCTACCACTCAGGCGTTACGTTTTCTGTTTATGCGCAAGGCTGGCACGACGCAATCGTGCAGGGTGGTCGCTACGATGATGTAAGCCGTGCGTTCGGGCGTGCGCGTCCCGCTACCGGCTTCAGCCTCGATTTGCGCAAGCTCGTCGATGGCTTGTTGCCTGCGCGCCCCGCTCCAGCGATTCGTGCACCGTCCGGACAAGAGGCAGCCCTAAGGCAGGCTATCCACGCACTGCGTCAGAGCGGCAATATTGTGGTTCAGGTGTTTCCAGGCGAGGTCGCCACGCATGACGAGTTTTCTTTTGATCGCGAGCTCGTTTTGCGCGACGGTCAATGGGTTGTACAACAGGTTTTATAGGCCCCGAGGCAATTTACTGCTCAGTTTTGCGGTGATCCCCGGTGAGAACGTTTGTTCAAAACTTAACTGATTTTTCTTTGTGATATGAGCAAGAACATCGTAGTGATCGGCACTCAATGGGGTGACGAAGGTAAGGGCAAAATTGTTGACTGGTTGGCTGAGTCAGCGCACGGAGTCGTGCGCTTTCAAGGTGGTCACAATGCCGGGCATACGCTTTGGGTGAACGGCAAGAAAACAATCTTGCGCCTGATCCCCTCGGGCATTATGCACCCCTCGGTCACCTGCTACATCGGTAACGGTGTGGTGCTGTCGCCCGAGGCACTTCTTAAAGAAATATCAGAGCTCGAAGCAGCCGGCTTGGATGTTCGCTCACGCTTAAAGATTTCGGAAGCGTGTCCGTTGATTCTGCCTTATCACGTTGCCTTGGATCAGGCGCGTGAGGCGCGTCGTGGTGATGCGAAGATTGGCACGACAGGCCGTGGCATCGGTCCAGCCTACGAAGATAAAGTTGCTCGACGTGCGTTGCGGGTCCAAGACCTGTTTGATCCAGTCGGGTTCCGAGCAAAAGTCGAAGAAGTGCTCGACTTACACAATTTTGTCCTGACTCAGTATCTCGGCGCGCAGGCCGTTTCGATTGACGAGGTCGTAGATCAAGCGATGGCATTGGCGCCAGCGATCGCGCCTATGGTTGCGGATGTCAGCAGTGCCTTGTTCGAAGTGCAGCAGGCCGGCAAGAACCTACTATTTGAGGGTGCGCAGGGCGCTTTGCTCGACGTCGATCACGGTACCTATCCTTACGTTACCAGCAGTAACTGTATCGCTGGTGCAGCTGCAGCAGGTGCGGGCGTTGGTCCTCAAACCTTGAACTATGTACTCGGCATCACCAAGGCTTACGCAACACGTGTGGGTTCTGGTCCTTTTCCGACTGAATTGTTAGATGAGACCGGCGCGCGTCTCGCGAGCGTTGGGAAAGAGTTTGGATCGGTCACGGGTCGTCCCCGTCGTTGTGGTTGGTTCGATGGCGCAGCGCTCAAGCGCTCAGTGCGGTTAAATGGTATTTCTGGTCTGTGTATCACCAAGCTTGATGTGCTTGATGGTCTGCCAGTATTGAAAATGGGCATTGGGTACGAGTTGGACGGCAAGCTAATTGATGTGCTGCCTTATGGTGCGGCGGCCGTTGCACGGGCCAAGCCGATTCTCGAAGAGATGCCTGGCTGGACAGAGTCGACCGTGGGCGTGACCCAATTCGATAAGCTTCCAGCCAATGCGCAACGCTATCTGACACGCATGTCCGAAGTCTGTGGTGTGCCGATCGATATGGTTTCAACTGGGCCAGATCGCAATGAAACGATTATGTTGCGCCATCCCTTTAAGTCCTGATGAGCGCGGCAGAACAGAGCAACACTGATCTCTGGGTAGATTGGGATCAGTACCATAACTTGATTGAGCAGTTGATTGTTCAAGTGCATCAGTCTGGCTGGGGGTTCGATCAGGTTCTTTGTCTTGCTCGTGGCGGGATGCGTGTCGGAGACATTTTCTCGCGCGTGTTTGATCGGCCATTAGCGACGCTTGCCACAAGCAGCTATCGTGAAGAGGCTGGGACAAAGCAGGGGAGTCTGGCAATTGCGCCTTTTGTGACGATGGCGCGCGGAACCTTGACCGGACGGATTTTGATCGTGGATGACATGGTCGATTCCGGGCAAACCTTCGATTTGATACGTGCGCACTTGTTGCGGACGTACCCGTCTATTACTGAATTGCGTTCTGCCGTGCTTTGGTACAAAGCACATTCGGTGGTCGCACCTGATTATTTTGTTCAAAAACTCGACCATAATCCCTGGATTCATCAGCCTTTTGAGGCCTATGATGGGATGGATGTTCAGGATTTGGTCAAAAAGTGGTCTTAATCCCTGTTAAATCATCGGCTTTATGCTATGATTGCAGGCTAATTTGCTGTTTAACCATTCTTATTTTTACGTCAAGCATCCTATGCCTATCGTTCGTCTGAAAGAAAACGAGCCCTTCGAAGCCGCACTGCGTCGCTTCAAGCGCACAATCGAAAAAACCGGTCTGTTGACCGAGTTGCGTGCTCGCGAGTTCTACGAAAAACCAACTGCTGAGCGCAAGCGCAAGCAGGCTGCAGCCGTTAAGCGCCACTACAAGCGCATCCGCAGCCAGCAATTGCCTCCGCGCATGTACTAATCCTCGGCGCAGCTCCTGCGCCGATCACGTATGGTCTGATCGTTGATCCCAGATTCCTTTATCCAGGATCTCCTTAACCGCGTAGACGTCGCGGATGTAGTCGGACGGTATGTTCAGTTAAAGAAAGGTGGCATTAACCTTCTCGGTTTGTGCCCCTTTCATAACGAAAAGTCTCCTTCATTTACTGTCAGCCCCACCAAACAGTTCTATCACTGTTTCGGTTGCGGAGCCCATGGTAGTGCCATCACGTTCTTGATGGAACACACGGGCGCGAGTTTTCCTGAGGCAGTGCGCACACTTGCGGGTGCCATCGGGATGACGGTACCTGAAGAAAATCGCAGTCCCAGTCAACAGGCGGCAACAGCCCGTCGACGTGAAGAGGTCTCCCAGCACACCAAAGCGCTCGATGCCGCGCAAAAGCATTATCTAGTTCAACTTCGCGACAGCCCAGCGGCTATTCGCTATCTGAAACAGCGCGGTCTGACAGGAATCATTGCCAAAGAGTTCGGGTTAGGGTGGGCGAGCGCTGATCGGCAAGCGCTGTCAAAAGTTTTCCCGCACTACGATGATCCAATCCTCGTTGAGTCTGGTCTAGTGATTGAGTCTGAAGACGGTCGGCGTTATGACCGGTTTCGCGAACGCGTCATGTTTCCGATTCGTAACGTAAAGGGCGAGATCGTTGGCTTCGGCGGGCGCATTATCGGAAAAGGTGAGCCAAAGTACCTTAACTCTCCCGAGACACCCGTTTTTTCCAAGGGAAATGAGCTTTACGGTCTCTTCGAGGCGCGTGCAGCCATCCGCTCTGAAGGGGCGGTCATCGTCGTTGAGGGCTATATGGATGTGGTTGGGCTTGCCCAG
>CAMCWG010000167.1 GCA_945882005.1 Bordetella parapertussis | reverse complement strand
GTTGACTATTTCATTCTCGAAGTGTCGGCAGACCTCAAGCACAGGCAACAAGAGCGACTCGCGCGCTGGGGAAATCGCGTCCAGTGGCTCGAGCGCACACCCGAACAGTTTGAGGGCTGCGTGATTGCCAACGAAGTCCTGGACGCCATGCCTGTCGAGATGTTTCGCTGGACCGAAGAAGGCGCCCTACAGATTCGCGGCGTGAAGTCAGAGAATCTGGCGCAAGGCTTTGTTTTTGAAGACCGTCCCGCATCAGACGCGCTCACGCGTGTCATGCAGAGCCGGATGCCTGCGCTGCCTGACTATCGTTCAGAAATCAATCTGCAAGCAGAAGCCTGGATCAGCAATCTTAGTGCATGGCTAACACGCGGCGCAGCACTCTTGATCGATTATGGTTTCCCACGTCACGAGTACTACCATCCGCAGCGACACCGGGGCACCTTGATGTGTCATATCCAGCACAGAGCACACGATGATGTCTTTCTTGCACCTGGCCTGCAGGACATAACTGCGCACGTAGACTTCACCGCCATTGCACACGCAGCACAGGCCGCAGGGCTCGACGTGCTGGGCTATACGTCACAGGCACGCTTTCTTTTGAATGCGGGCTTGGCTGACATGCTCGCTGCCTACGCACCCGAGTCCGAACAGCTACGAGCCCAAACCAATGGCGCCGTACAAAAACTGATTTCTGAAGCTGAAATGGGCGAGCTCTTTAAAGTCATCGCGCTTGGGCGCAGCATCAACAAGCCGTTAATTGGATTTGCCCGCGGTGATCGCAGCGGTACCCTGTAATTGCTCCTCTTGAAGGACAACGGATCAGATCACTCGCGCTAACGCGTTCAGTCTCGCCTGGCGCACGGCTGCCTTGATCGCTGAGGGATGACTTGCCTGTTTTGCTGCCTGGCCGGCATCCACACCCAGCACACAGATTAAGCGCGCTTCCCATTGTTCAACATCAACAGTCGCCACGACTGCAGCCGTACGCAACAGCGCACGCAAGCGCTCGGGCTTGCGCAGGGCATCGCACACCTCAAAGAGGCTCAAGACAGACTCTGCATTCTGTTGTGTCAGATACGCCTCAAGAACGACTGGCAGCAAACGTGCCATATCTGCGCAATCGCCCGGTGCACGCAACTGTCGCGACAAACCGGCACGATCCTCTGTATTCAAACAAAACAAGGCATACCGCGCCTCGAGTGGCAGTGTGTGCGTTATAGAACTATCAATGGCTGCAAGCACGCTGTCACTGGAGCGCCACTGCGGCATGACTCGGGGCAGGACGCCTGCCTCATCCAGCACCTGCATCATGCGCGAAGGCTGTACACACAGCAAACCGCGCGAGAGCTCTTGCCAGACACGTTCAGGCACAAGCGCATCGACCTCACCCTCCGCGACCATGGTCTGACAAAGAACCATCGTCTCAGGTGCAACAGCGAAATCAACAAAGCGCGCAGCAAAGCGGGCCAGGCGCAAAATACGAACCGGGTCTTCTTTAAAGGCCTCGCCAACATGCCGAAAGACACGCGCTTTTAAATCTGCCTGTCCATTCAAAGGGTCAATCAGCGCACCTGTTGCCGTCTGTGCAATCGCGTTGACGGTTAGGTCACGACGGCGAAGATCTTCTTCAATCGTGACATCCACGCCGGTATAAAACGTGAAGCCTTTGTAACCACGACCAGACTTACGCTCTGTTCTTGCAAGCGCGTATTCCTCTTTGGTTTGGGGGTGCAAGAAAACCGGAAAGTCGCCGCCAACGGGAATAAATCCGCGCTTCGCCATCTCTTCGGGGGTTGAACCAACGACCACCCAATCACGATCGCCATGCGGCAGACCAAGCAAGGCATCGCGCACAGCACCGCCGACGACATAAGCCTGCAAGCCAGCGACGACGGGGTCAACGCTCACGGCAATGGGCTACGCGCGTAGGGTTGAGGCTCGATCTGGCCCAAACGCTGCTTAAGCGATTGCGGCTGACCACTGAACAAGGCGGCGTAATAGGTTGCGTTCGACATCACTTTTTTAACGTAGTCGCGCGTTTCGTTAAATGGAATCGTCTCGGCAAAAATCGCCCCCTCAACGGGTGCACTTAAGCGCGAGCGCCACAACATCGGCCGGCCAGGACCCGCGTTATAGCCCGCACTCGCCAACACCTGCGATCCGCCCAAATCAGACTGCACCATGCTCAAGTAACTGGTACCCAGCTTAGTATTGGTATCAAAATCGTTGACCTTGCCTGGTGTGAAATCCTTCATGCCGATTTTGCCAGCCATCCAGCGGGCAGTCGCAGGCATCAACTGCATCAGACCCGAAGCGCCAACATGTGAACGCGCATCCATGATGAATAGTGATTCCTGGCGAATCAAACCATAGACCCAGGCAGGGTCAACATCAACCGCACGCGCTTGCTCGCTGACGCGCGACTCAAACGGCGCGACGAAACGTTGCGTGAAATCGATCTCTTTTTTCGTACGGCCAGAGGTCACTACGACACGATCATAAATATGTTCTTGTCGTGCCAGCTCAGCGGCGGCGAGCAGTTGACGATCCGTCATCCCAATCAAGGTGAAGTTCCACTCTGGCACAGCATCGGTGCGCCAGCCGCGCTTAAACAGTGTGACTGCTCGACGCAAGCCCGGGTTAGAACGCGCCTCTTTGAGTTCCTGAGCAGTTACTGGCGCAGGACGATCCGGTACGGCAATGCTCTTGCCCAGCTCTTCTGCTGCGAGTTGGCCGTAAAAACTGTATTCCGTTGCGATCGAAGCATAGGCCTTTTGTGCCTCGTCTTTTTTGCCTGTGGCGGCGAGCCCTCGGGCTTTCCAGTACACCCAGGTCGAGTCCGCTTTCTGTGTAGCGCTCATCTGATCGATATGACGAATCACCCAGGCCCAGTCAATCTTTGGCTGACGTAACGCTGCGCGCACACGCCAAGCTTCGTTATGAACAGACAACCGCACTCCGCCCGACTCCTTGTACCAATCGATTGCATTCGGATCGAGACGCATCATCCCCCACAAGCCGAGCTGACCATATGCCCACTGCAGATTTTTCTTAGGCAAGCGTGTGCTCCACGTACCTTGCGTTGCAGCCACAGCAGCTTTCAGATCGGTCCGTGCCAACCGCGCAAGTCCCAGAGCAATAACCTCAGCGCGCAGTCCAGACACTGCACCGGTCTGACTCGCCAGCCATTTTGCGGGAGCGGCCATCATCGCATCGTAGGCACTCAGATCCGCCGACTCAAAGATATAGCCAGCAAATTTTCTGGCGTCCGTCGTTTTGTTATCTTCGATCGCATCCTGCAAGTAAGGGAGCAAATCGTCGTTGCTCAGCACGCGATCGGCCACAAGTTGATCAAACAATTTCCAGCAGGCAGGCGCAGGCGCAAAGACTTTTGTGGCTTCAAGCAGGTTGGCACGTCGGCCCGTCATGTGGCTGGCCTCAAGCTGCGCACAGGACAAATTATTGCTGCCCTGACGCACTGCACCCAGTTCGCGGACGGTCCCGAAGTCGCCCTGACGTGCCGCAGTCAGAATCCAGTCTGTGCGCAAGCGATCAGCAAGGTACGAGCCTTTGTACTTTTCAAGAAAGCCCTCAACCTCTTGGCGAGCACCGACCGCGTTGTAGGACCAAACCTTGATCCGTGTGGCCCAATACTCTGGATAGATCGCCAAAATATCGCCACGCGCTTTAGGAACAAAGCTTGCGAGCTGTGTGAACTGTTTGCTATTAAGCGCCTGACGGGCTGCTGCAACCGCTTGCGCGGCCGGTGTCGACTCTGGATCGGCAATGGAGCCGGCGCTAGGCACCGGCGCAGGCTTCGCCGACCGATTTGTATTCGCAGAAGAACTGGCGCGCGGCGCGTCAGCTGGTGGAATGGGAGTCACTGTGCGAGGCGCCGTTTTGGGCTCTGCAACCGGCACCAAGGTTCCGTCCGACCTTAAAACGAACTGCTCGGTCGTTGAGCCCGCAGGGCCGGCAGGTTGAGCTTGAACTTGCGAAGCAAGCAAGAAACACCCCAACGCGACCACCGCAATAGCCTTCATATTCTGGTATCTTGCTCGAAGAGTCATAAACAGTTTCTCAATACACATTTGGCGATCAACGCTCCTATATGTTGAAGAATAACGCAGACATGCTCAGGATGCGGCTCCGCGAGCTTCGCAAGACGATTTCTATTGATCAGCGTCAACGGCATAGCAACCTGCTGTGCGCACATGTGCGCAACTGGTTTAGCCAGCGCGGTGAGCCCACCTTACGGGGCAGAGTCGTGGCCGGCTTTTGGCCTTTAGCTGATGAGCTAGACATCCGGCCCCTTCTCAAGTGGCTCCATGAGCAAGGCGCACATGTCGCGTTACCTGCAGTTGCTGGACCTGCGACCCCGCTCGAGTTTCACCGCTGGATGCCAAGCGACAGCCTGACTGAAGGCGCCTTCGGGGTGCTTGAGCCCGCGCGCACAAGGCCTCTTACACCGGACGTGGTGCTGGTCCCCACGCTGGGGTTCGGACCGCACGGTGAGCGCCTTGGCTACGGAGGGGGCTATTACGACCGCAGCCTTGTAAAACTCGCCTCAGAAAATCCCTACCTGGTCACAATCGGGATCGCCTGGAGCGAGGGGCGTGTCCCCGAAGATGCTGAATTCAAACCCGCGCCACATGATTTTGTCTTGCACGCAGTCGCGACACCGACTGGCTGGATACCCAAAGCGCCGCTCTGAGCGGCTTGATTCCGCTCAAAGCAAGGCGACACTGGTTTGATCTACCTCATGTGATGTAGGGGCAATCGATCGTGAAACAGGCTCTATCAAGCTAAAATAATCGATAGTTATATAACGACAAGGGCACGACATGAATTTTCCAAAAACACTAAGCGGTTTGATGCTTGCTGCTGGCCTGATCTCGACAGCCTTCACCGCTGCGTCCGTGGCACAAACTTTTCCAACTAAGCCGGTCACATTGGTCGTGCCTTTTGCAGCTGGCGGTCCAACAGATATTTTGGCCCGCACACTCGCTGCGGCCATGACCAAGGATCTGGGTCAATCCGTGGTTGTCGAAAACCGCGCTGGCGCAGGCGGAACGATCGCCTCAGGCGCCGTGGCGAAAGCCGCGCCCGATGGCTACACACTACTCATCCATCACAATGGCATGGCAACTGCCCCTACGCTGTATCGCAAACTGCCCTTCAATGCTCTGACTGACTTCACGTACGTCGGTTTGGTTGCTGACGTCCCCATGACACTGCTCGGCCGTAAAGATCTGCCACCTAACAACATGGCTGAGTTTATTGCCTATGCAAAAGCACAGGGCACAAAAATCAACCTGGCTAACGCAGGCTTGGGCGCTGTATCACAGCTTTGCGGCACGCTGCTGCAGCAAGCGCTGGGGGTTGGCTTTACCGCCATCCCTTACTCGGGCACTGGCCCTGCAATGATCGCACTGTTGGGCGGTCAGCTAGACGTCTTGTGCGACCAGACGACACAAACGCTTGCACAGATCAAGGCAAAAACCGTCAAACTGTACGGTGTGACCTCAGCCGAGCGTTTGTCCTACCTGCCAGACACCCCAACCCTGCGTGAAGGTGGCCTCAAGGATTTTGAAATCGTTGTTTGGCACGGTATCTACGGGCCGAAGAACATTCCTGCCCCAGTCGCCGCGCGCCTGAATGCAGCACTTAAGGCCGCACTGAAGGACCCGGCTGTGATTGCTAAGGCAGCTGATCTCGGCGCAGTCATCGTCCCGGAAGCCAAACAGACCCCTGAAGCCCTCCAAGCCTGGGTCAAGGATGAGATCGCAAAGTGGGCGCCACTGCTCAAGGCAGCAGGTCAGTACGCTGACTAAGCGTTGTAGACAGGTGGGCCTGACCGGCCACCTGTTCGTACTAGAATAAAAAAGGGAGGCTCTCAAGGAGACTCCCTTTTTTATGGGACGCACTGCCGAACTAACCTTGCAAGCCGCGCCAAATCGCCAGCGTCGCCTCGGCGTTATTAAGCGTATAGAAGTGCAAGCCAGGCACGCCATTATCGAGCAGAGTCTCACATAAGTCCGTCACTACATCCGCGCCAAAGGCGCGAATCGACTCTTTGTCATCGCCCAACTCAGCTAAGCGCAAGCGAATCCAGCGTGGCACTTCAGCGCCACACATATCCGAGAAACGCATAAGTTGTGTGTAGTTGGTAATCGGCATAATGCCTGGCACGATGGGAATATCAATGCCTTTGGCCTGAACGCGGTCGACGAAATTAAAATACGCGTCAGCATTGAAAAAATATTGGGTAATTGCACTATCCGCACCAGCGCGCACTTTACGCACGAAGTGCATCAAGTCTTGCTCAGGGCTTGCTGCCTGCGGATGCATCTCTGGGTAGGCGGCCACTTCGATGTGAAACCAGTCACCAGTCTCTTTACGAATAAAGTCAACTAAATCGTTCGCATGACGCAAAGCACCTGCCGCATCAGCACCCATGCCAGAGGGCAGGTCGCCACGCAACGCAACGATACGTTTGACGCCCTCTTGCCGATAGCGCTGCAACAACGCACGCAAATCATCATGCGACGCACCGATACACGACAGATGTGGCGCAGCATCGCAACCTAAATCACGCATGGTCCGCACAGTATCGAGCGTCCCTTCACGCGTCGAGCCACCCGCACCGAACGTCACGCTGACGTAGTGCGGCTGAATCACCA
>CAMCWG010000166.1 GCA_945882005.1 Bordetella parapertussis | reverse complement strand
AGGGCAGTCCGTCATTGTCGAAAACAAACCTGGGGCTAACGGAAACTTGGCGACAGACTTTGTGCGCCGTGCTCCACCAGATGGTTATACCCTCTTTTACACATCCATCGGACATGTCACCAACCCACTAATCTACAAGGATGCCAAATACGATCCCGTCAAAGACTTCACGCCGATCGGTCAGGTTTTAGCCGGACCGAATCTACTCGTAGTGCCCCCAAACTCAAGGTTTAAAAGTGTCAAGGAGCTGATTGACTACGGCCGCGCCAATCCTGGAAAAATCAACTTTGCATCCTCTGGCATTGGCTCGTCTCTCCACTTATCGGGGGAGTTATTTAAACAACTATCTGGTGTGGATATGGTTCATATCCCGTACAAAGGAGCTGGCAGTCTCATGCCGCACCTAATGTCTGGACAAGTCGACCTCGCGTTCCCGAATCTGCCGACGGGCATCAAGTTAGTGGAGCAGGGTCAGTTACGTGCGCTCGGCGTCACGACCAGCACACGATCCGCTATTGCACCCAATATTCCAACGATTGAGGAGGCTGGCGTGCCCAAGTACGATATGTCGACTTGGTACGGTTTAGTGGGTCCTGCGGACTTACCTGCACCAATCCTTAAGAAGCTGACTGTCGCTTTAGCCCAAACGATGAATGATCCCGAATTCAAAGGGCGTCTTGTGGCCCAAGGGATGGACCCTAGGCCGTCATCACCGCAAGACTTTGCTAAGTTTATACAAAGTGAATCGACGCGCTGGACTGCGATTATGAAAGAAATGAAGGTCACCGCGAACTAAAGGGTCGCCGCTTAGCAACACAAACTAAGCGGCATACCTTGCGATATAGAACACGCCTGAAAACGCCATCCCGATCACTGCGGTCAGCCAGATGATCATTCGCCAGTTATTGGCGTTCATTTCCTGACGAATAGTGCTGATCTCATGATGAATAACACCAGTCAACTTCAAGTCTAAATTTTTTACATCTTCCTTTGTCGCAAGCGTTGGCAAAATCGTATCAAATCGGGTTTCAATCACGGTCATTCTATTTTCCAATCGATGTACCTGCAGTGTCTAAAACGAAGCGCATCATCATAAACGAAGCGACATCACATCTGACAAGGTACTGGATATAGCGATCCACGCGCAAGACGATGCTTACACTCGGTTGCAATTTATTTTTATCGGAATAGACTCGATTGAGATCAAATATTGGTAACCGAATGTAAATCCGGTTACCAAAACTTAGCGCACAAGCAAAGCACTACCTATAGACCAAATCCCTTAGAGCCAGCGAGAGCGATGGCACATAAGTTATTACCATCAAACAGCATACGACGACGGCAACAAAAGGCCACAATCTACTAATCACTTGATCGAGAGACAGTCGGGCAACCGTACACGCAGCGAACAAGTTCACACCAAAGGGCGGTGTAATCATTCCGAGCGCCAAGTTCACTACCATTACCAATCCGAAGTGCACGGGATCTACACCGAAGTGCATAGCCACCGGCGCAAGGATCGGAGCAAGGACGATAATTGCTGCACCCGTTTCAATGAACATGCCAATAATAAACAACGCAATGTTCACGCCCAACAAGAACATCGCAGGTGATTGCAGAACCGCCTCGAGCCAGCGACCAATCGCATCCGGCACACCCGCGCGGGTTAACAAGAACGCAAAAAGTCCTGCGTTAGCAATGATGAACATAATCACTGCACTAGAAACGACAGATTTTTTGAGAATCGGATAGATATCGCGAGGCTTAATTTCTCGGTAGAGCAACACACCAACAAACAAAGCATAAAACACCGCAACAGCAGAAGCTTCGGTGGGTGTAAAGACCCCGCCATAAATTCCGCCCAAAATGATGACTGGCATGAGCAACGCCCAACCAGCCTGTACAGTCGCTTTGCTAAAGCTCAGTCGTCCATCGCCATCATTCTTACCCCAACCTTTGAAGCGGCAATAGATGTGAACAAAGGCCATCAGACTGACACCGATAAAGATGCCAGGTCCAAAACCCGCAATGAACAACTCACCGATCGACACTTCCGCAGCGACACCGTACAAGATCATAGGGATTGAGGGCGGGATAACTACACCAAGTTCAGCACTCGTCGCCTGCAAAGCTGCTGCATAACTAGGCGGGTATCCATGCTTTATTAATGCAGGAATTAAAATTGCACCGATTGCGAATGTGGTCGCAACGCTTGAGCCAGAAACTGCCGCAAAAATCATGCAAGTCAATACGCAAGTCATCGGCAGGCCACCCTGCACACCACCCACAATACTTTTTGCGAACTCTACCAAACGGCGTGAGATACCGCCCGTCTCCATCAAATTACCAGCCAAGATAAAGAAGGGAATCGCTGCAAGTGGGAACTTATTCAAAGAGTTAAACATTTCCTTTACAGCAACAAGCATATTTACGTTGCCAATATGTATGCCCAATACCGCAGCAAGTCCGATTGAAACAGCAACCGAAATAGTCAGCACAAAGCACAGCAACATCGTGATTAGCATCGTGACGCTCATTGTGCATTCTCCAATTCGCTACGCTGTGGATTAAAAAACTGTGCAAGGATTGCAGGGATACAAAACAACCCACCAACTGGCAATGCCAAATACGCCCAAAACATTGACACGTTCTCTAAGCCAATCACCGTCTGCACTTTTCCGCGATTTGCATAATCCCAGCCCCACCAGATAATCACGGCAACAAGAGTCAGCGACGCTAAAGCCGTCACCACGTCAAAGAGTCGCTGCCCCCGAGGGCCAGCCCAACGATACAGAACATCAACACTCACCATCGCACCAACTCTAAACGCGTATGGCACACCCATAAACACCATCCAGATCAAGCTAAAGCGAATCAACACCTCCGTCCACTCTGCCGGGATTTCCAAGACGAAGCGCATGATCACCTGAAAGAAGCCCAGCGAAGCCGAAATCGCCATCATTGCACAGGCAATTATCAAAGCAATTTGAGTTGTGACTCTCTCAAAAGCCAGAAATGTATTTTTCATAGGAACCTTTAAAAAAACAGGCGCGTCACCTGAGTGTCGCGCCCGTACTAGCTATCCGGCGGTCAATATAATCTATCGACTACTTGTAGTTACGAATTGCATCTATTTTGTCTTTGCCAAATTCTTTCTCGAACTGTGCAAATACTGGCTTCAATTTTGCGACAAAAGCGGCTTTATCGACGTTCTCATTCACTGTCATACCTTTGCTACGTAGGTAAGCAACGCCCTGAGCATCATCCTGATCGACACGCGCACGTTGAGCGGCGGAGGCGATTTTCGCAGCATCGAGGAAAGCTTGCTTATCTGCGGCGGACAGCTTATCAAATGCGGCCTTATTCATGAGGTAGATAGCTGGGCTATAGACGTGTCCAGTCAGTGTCATGTATTTTTGAACTTGCTCAAACTTGGCAGCCATAATCACCGACAAGGGGTTTTCCTGTCCGTCTACGACACCCTGCTGGAGAGCCGTAAACACCTCTGGGAAAGCCATCGGCGTGGTAATGATTCCGAAGCCTTTGTATGCAGCAACGTGAACAGGGTTCTCCATCGTACGCATTTTCAGACCTTTCAGGTCATCAGGTGCATTGACTGGACGCTTGCTGTTCGTCATGTGACGCACACCGTTTTCAGACCATGCAAGCGCCTTGAAGCCTTTGCTCTCAAACTCTTTCAACATAGCCTGGCCGATCGGACCATCCAACACGGCGCGCGCATGTGCCTTGTCGCGGAACAGGAACGGGATATCAAGAATGCGAACTGCTGGGACAAAGTTTGGAATGGGTCCGGTGCTCGTGCCGGCGAGTTCCTGGGTACCTAATTGGACCGACTCAATACTCTCGCGCTCACCGCCCAAGCTACCTGAATAAAAGTTCTTGATGATGATCCGACCGTTCGTACGTTTTTCGACTTCGGCGGCCAAGACATCAACACCAACACCTTGGTGTGAGTTTTGAGCAACTGAAATGCTGTTACGCATCACTGTTTGCGCTTGCGCGGCAGATGCCAATGCTAAAGCCAAAACACTTGCAGCCAATAAAGTCGTACGTCCGATCCGCTTCATCATAAATATCTCCGAGTGGTAATCATTGGCCAGTTAGGCCACCGTGTAGGTAATGAATGGCGGCACACCGCTATTCTTTCAGTCACCGATCGTAGACCAGGGGAGCCACTTTGGAACCTAGTACTATCCCTTGCTTTATGCTTGGACAATGTTGAGCAAAAGGTTGCGAACCACTTACAAGCGCGCTATGGTTGCAGGGACGAATGATTCCTGACAGGACCCTCTCCATGACCAAAACCGCAAAAAAAACCACCAAAAAAAGTCGCTCCAGTCAATGGTTTGCACGCGATGGCGTTCATGGATTCCTCTACCGCAGCTGGACCAAAAATCGTGGGATTCCACACGATCAGTTTGACGGTCGGCCAGTCATAGGAATCTGTAATACATGGTCAGAACTAACCCCCTGTAATTCGCACTTTCGCCTGCTGGCTGATCAAGTCCGCCAGGGCATCCTTGAGGCGGGTGGCTTTCCCCTCGAGTTCCCGGTGACATCTCTGGGCGAAACACTCGTGCGCCCCACCGCCATGTTGTTGCGTAACCTTGCCAGTATGGATGTTGAGGAAACTATTCGCGCAAATCCGCTGGATGGAGTCGTACTACTTTTCGGCTGCGACAAGACCACGCCATCCCTTCTAATGGGGGCATCAAGCGTCAACATTCCGACGATAGGCGTTTCGGGCGGACCGATGCTTAATGGCAAGTACCGCGGTCACGATATCGGCTCGGGCACAAATACCTGGTCGATGTCTGAGGACGTACGTGCCGGGAAAATGACCGTAGATGAGTTTCATGAGGCAGAGTCTTGTATGCATCGGTCCCATGGCCACTGTATGGTGATGGGCACGGCATCAACAATGGCAAGCATGGTCGAGGCGCTAGGCGTTGCCCTGCCGGGAAATGCAACCTACCCTGCGGTCGATGCACGACGCAATGTCTTAGCACGCGAGTCTGGACGCCGTATCGTTCAAATGGTGAAAGAAGATTTAACACTTTCAAAGATACTCACGCGCCAGGCATTTGAAAATGCCATTCGAACCAATGCAGCAATCGGTGGCTCAACGAATGCTGTGATTCACCTAATTGCCATTGCACGTCGAATCGGCGTAAAGCTCGACATCGATGACTGGGATAAGTTTGGGCGAGATGTGCACACCTTGCTCAACTTGATGCCAAGTGGGAAATATTTAATGGAAGACTTCTGTTACGCAGGGGGTCTACCTGTCGTACTGCGCACGCTCGGAGAGCAAGGACTGCTAAATAAGAAGGCGTTGACCGTAAACGGCAAAACCATCTGGGATAACAACAAGAAAGCCGAGTGCTGGAACAGAGACGTCATCACGACCTGGGAAAAACCCTTCAAAAAGAATACAGGTATCGCCGTGCTACGTGGAAACTTATGCCCCGATGGCGCCATCATCAAACCCTCTGCAGCCACACCGAAACTTCTGAAACATAAAGGTCGCGCAGTCGTATTTGAAAATATTGAGGACTTTCATAAGCGCATCAATAATCCCAAACTGGATATTGATGAGCACTGCATTATGGTGCTGAAAAACTGCGGTCCCAAAGGCTATCCAGGCATGGCAGAAGTTGGAAATATGCCGTTACCCCCAAAGATTCTTAAAAAAGGCATCACCGACATGATTCGCATCTCGGATGCTCGAATGAGCGGAACAGCCTACGGCACCGTCGTGCTGCATGTTGCGCCGGAAGCGGCTGCGGGCGGGGTCTTAGGGCTAGTTGAAACCGGCGACATGATTGAGCTGGATGTCGCAAAACGCAGGCTTCATCTAGACGTGAGCGACGAGGTGCTCGCCGCACGGCGACTGAAGTGGAAAGCACCAAAGCCGCCACTTAATCGTGGGTACTACAAGCTGTATGTCGACCACGTAAATCAAGCGAACGATGGCGTCGATTTTGATTTTCTGGTTGGATGCAGTGGAAGCGCAGTCCCGCGCGACAACCACTAAACGATCAAACCTTTTTGCGAGGCGGCAAGCCGGTATGCTGCGTCAACACGCGGCCCGGCTTTACTGAACGCCGCACGGGTGCAGCTTCAGTACTATTCTTTCGTCGCGTGCTGACGTAGCTACCATCTGTGCGTGGCTGATGAAAAGGGATGAGATGTTTTTTTCCGTTTCCGATCAGATCCGCACGACCCATCGCCTTCAGTGCCTCACGCAGCAGCGGCCAATTATTAGCGTCGTGGTAGCGCAAAAATGCTTTGTGCAAACGGCGGCGGCGATCACCGCGAACGATATCAACAGTTTCGCTCGTCCTCGTCACACGTCCAAGTGGATTGCGCCCCGAATGGTACATCGCGGTGGCTGTGGCCATCGGACTTGGATAAAACGTTTGCACCTGATCCGCACGGAAGCCATGTGTCTTTAGCCACATCGCCAGGTGCATCATGTCTTCGTCACTGGTGCCGGGGTGGGCCGCAATAAAGTACGGTACCAAAAACTGTTTTTTACCCGCCTGTTCACTAAACTTGTCGAAGAGTTGTTTGAACTTGTCGTAGCTACCGATACCAGGCTTCATCATCTTGGACAATGGTCCCATTTCGGTATGTTCTGGTGCGATTTTTAAATAGCCACCGACATGATGCGTAACAAGCTCACGAAT
>CAMCWG010000165.1 GCA_945882005.1 Bordetella parapertussis | reverse complement strand
CCGCGGTTCAGGCACGGCCCTGGCGCTTTCTAAAACAATTTTGAATCAGTCCTACGAGTCCACCGCGCACCAAGTCTTCGCGCAGGGCAGTCAGGCACAAGGTATTTGCTACACCAGCACCGAGCATCGCAATGCCGTGTTGGCGTTTTTAGAAGCGAATAGCAAAAAAGGTTGATGCAACATGAATGTTATTTCCCGCTTGATGCGGCCACAGCGCGTTGCTGTGATCGGTGCCTCGGCTGATATCGCCAAGACTGCAGGTCGACCCGTCTCTTATTTGCTCAAGCATGGTTTCAAAGGGGAGATCTATCCGGTCAACCCTAAAGCGTCTGAGATCTGTGGGCTGACCTGTTATCCAGATATCGCCTCGCTGCCTGCCGTGCCCGATGTGGGTATTGTGCTGCTCGGCGCCGAGCGTGCGCATCATGCGGTTCGCGAATTAGCCCAGCGCGGTTGTTCCGCCGCGATTGTGCTCGCCAGTGGCTATGGTGAAGTAGGGGAAGAGGGCAAGCGACGCCAGGCTGAGCTTAGAGACGCCGCCGGCACGATGCGCATCCTCGGCCCCAACACGATTGGTCTGGTCAATATCACCGATGGCATTGTGCTGTCTGCCTCGGGCGCCCTAGAGATGGATCATTTTCCGTCGGGTGCTGTCAGTGTGGTCTCACAAAGCGGTGGGATTCTGGGCTCGCTATTGTCCCGCGCCGCAGCACGTGGGATTGGCTTGTCTAAACTGATCTCGACCAGTAATGAAGTCGATCTTGAGCTCGCAGATTTTATCGAGTGGTTGATTGATGACGAGGCAACCAAGGTCATCGCCTTGTATGTAGAGTCCGTCAGAAACACCGAGAAATTCCGTCAGGCCGCCCTACGTGCCGCAGCGGCCGGCAAGCCCATTGTTGCGTTTAAAGTGGGTCGCTCTGAAGCCGGCGCCAAAGCTGCCGTGTCGCACACCGGAGCCCTAGCCGGTGCAGACAAGATGTACGACGCGCTATTCCAACAAGTCGGTATCATCCGTGCTGAGGATTTTGATTCCTTACTCGATATCCCTGCGGCATTGGCAACCGGTCGCACCTTACGCGGTAATCGCGTGGCGATTCTGACCTCGACCGGTGGTGCCGGAACCCTGGTCTCCGACGCCTTGGGTGTCTCAGGGTTTGCAACACCAGCGCCAGACGCCGTTACCGGTGCAGAACTGCGTGCCCTGCAAGACGGAGATCACGCCGCTTTAGATCGCAACCCCATCGATGTGACCTTAGCCGGGTTGAAGCCCGATCTCTTGAAAGGTGCGATTAGCTCGCTCTTGCGTAGCGAAACCTATGATGCCTTGGTCGTGATTGTCGGTGCCTCGGCCTTGGCGATGCCAGAGCTGATGTCCAACGCCCTCAATAGCTGCTTGGGCTCAACCGACAAGCCTGTGCTGGCCTATATCAGTCCCCATGCCCCAAAGATCGGCGCCTTGCTCACACAAGGTGGCGTCCCCGCGTTTTCTGCGCCGGAGAGTTGTAGCGCCGCCCTAGGTGCGATGTTGCATGCAGCGCAGTGGAAAGCCCAGCCGCAGGCTGCAACAGCCAAGAAGACCGTGCAGCTAGACAAGATCCCAACGGGTGCACTCGACGAGGCGCAAGCAAAACAGCTGTTTGCGAAGTTCGGGATTTCTTGTGCCAACGAAATCGTCGTCACCAATGCCGAGCAGGCTGCACAGGCGGCGACCAAGCTTGGTCATCGTGTCGTCTTAAAAATCCTCTCGTCAGAGATTCTGCACAAGTCTGACATGGGTGGCGTGGCCGTCAACCTCAATGCGGACCAGATCGGTGCACGTCTTGAACAGATGCGCACCACCGTCAAAGCAAAGGCAGGCATTACCCCCAACAACTTCCTCGTCCAAGAGATGGTGTCCGGTGGCACAGAGCTCATCTTGGGAATGAACCGCGATCCACTCGGCACAGCTATTTTGCTGGGCATGGGTGGCGTGACCGCAGAGTTGCTCAAAGACACGACGATGCGCCTACTGCCCGTGACTGGTGGGCTCACTCCCGAGACCGCTCGCGACATGGCGATGGAACTCAAAACCTGGCCCTTACTAGACGGCTACCGCGGCCGCGCACCCGCGGATGTGGATGCGCTGGTCGCTGCTATTGTGGCGTTCTCGGAGATGGTCGCCCAGCTGGGTGAGAAACTAGTGGAAGCCGAGATCAATCCGCTGTTTGTGCTCGAGCGCGGGCAGGGCGTTAAGGCGGCGGATGGGATTGCTGTGTTTTCTGGCAGCGCGTCCTCGACTTAGCCTTGTTGGTCACTAGACGCACGACTGCGTGACTTTTCGTAGCTTCTGCAAAATTACCAAGAAAGTTGCCGTCAAATGACCTACAGCATGCAGACTGGGGCTTCATGTCGTTATTTGTCGTTATTTCGATGGGCAATCTTTGTTAGGATGCTACCAATCAGTTTGCGTACATCGCATTCAAAAGGGGCACTCAAATAATGAACTCTTCGATAAAGAATAACTTTAGATTTTTCGTGTGGTTGACGATCGGATTGATGTCTCTTTTCATTCATGGTTGTGCGAGCGTGAACGAAAGTCAAACCTCAAAGACTGCAGCAGTCAATCAATGCGTATTGATTGACACGGACTTTGATATCGATGACATGATGGCAATACCTCTCGTGATCGGCCATAAGCACGTTGCGGCGATTGTGACTTCTGAAGGTTATACAAAACCTGCTGTAGGCGCTGCAGCCTTGAGTAGACTCATTGCTGAGCCAAATCAAAGACATATTCCAGTGATTATCGGAGCGAGCACGCATCTTGATGAAAAAAAGATCGTGTCTGAGTGGGGAGAGTTTGTCCTTCAATATCGGACATTGATGAATCGTTTAAATAATTTTACTGTCGCAGCCATGCCTCCTTTGGCCAAGCAGGTAGATTACAAAACCCAAGTCACCCAAGCCGTTTCGAACTGTAAAAGAGTAGATATTTTGATCATCGGCACTTATTCATCTTTTGTGGAGTACAGCCCGCTCATTGAATCCAAGATCAACCAAGTGGTGATTATGGGCAAGGCTCTCGAGGGCGACACGACGCAACGACCCGGAAACTTTTCGTTTAACTGTGAATACGATATGACTGCCTGTAAAAAGGCCTTTTATGAACAGCTACCAAAATACAAATCCGTCTATGTTGACGTTCCCCGTTCCAAGTGCGATACGACACCAAACAGTCCACAATGCAAAGGGACAGTTTATGGTCCCACGTTAGAGATGGCTAAGAAACTCGACGCTGAGGGTTTGCCGAATACGCTCAAGCAAGTCTTGCTTGGCTATACAAACAGCTGGAATTTAGACACCTGGCCCAACAAGATTTACGGTGGAAAGTCACTGCTTTGGGACCAGTCCGCCGCGCTCTACATGGTCTATCCAGAAATTTTTAAAAAACTCGGGGGACCCAAGGGACACTATGAGTCTGCAGTCAGTCCTGAGGAGTTTAGAGCCAAGTGGACAGAGGCGACCAATCAAGCAAAGACATACAAATAAATATGTATCGACATGACTTAACTTTAGGAAAGATTCAATGAAAAGATTTCGCTCCATATTCCTGTCTGTTGCGACGGTTACTATTTTTTATTCCTCGTGGTCGAACGCAGGAAACCTTGGAGCGATATCTAATCATCAAGTGACCCAAAAAGCTGCTTTAAAAAACGTTCTTGAACTCAATGTCGGAATGTTCAAGTTGTACGACCAAGCCTTGGAAGATTTTCAGAAAGGGTTTCTTTCCAATCATCCTCTCATTCTTGGACTTTTCTCGGGAGACGGAGGAAAGATGATTCTGTATCGTCCTGGAAAAGAGGCAGAGCAAGCCCCTTCTGTTCCTGTGATCTATCAGATACTTAAGTCCACGGGTCACAGCACGATGGCAATTTCTCAGATCGCCTTGCAATATTTAAACAAAAATAATGCGATAGGGTGGAGAGAGCACTTCGAAAACTATCTGGTACAGAACAATAAAGCGCTGAATGGTCTTGATGAAGTCGCCATGAATGCGTCCTGGAGGAAGGTGGTCGCGAGAATTCTGAAGGCAAACAGTGATTACTTATCATTGAGTTTGTCTAAAAATCAACTTTCCTCAGAAGACTTGCATGCCTTTACAAAAAAAACAGTGCCAGATTTGAAGTTAATCATCGGCTGGGCTGCGCAAACACAAGTCAACCACTGGATGGGGGTCCTTGATAAATGGAAAGCTGCTTTAGGCGAGGACTGGGATAAAACCTATGCGGCCAGCAATACCATCTATGTCGCCCGACAGAACAATATTCTCTTCAGCGTGTTGGCTCAGTATTTTGGTCCGCAAGCAATCAACGAAAGATTGTTACTAATAGAAACGGTTTCCTTTACAACCACGCCGACAGACTTGTTGACTTCCATCTCCCGTATCCTTTCTGACCGTATTACAGGGGAGGCGTTTTTCGGTAACAAGTGGGTGATGGATTTTGAACTGATGGGCGGTGATGCCAGAAAAGCAATTATTTCTGAAATGCAAAAAAGGGGGCAGGAAGCATTTTTGCCACCCTTGGTTCCGTTTGGATCAAAACAATGGCCAGCTTTAGTGACGCCTGGACCTGGAGCTAAAACCCTCGATGATCTTAAATAGAAGAGAGTTCCTCAAGACCTCGTATCGCACCGGGATGGCTGCGATATTGATTCGATACTTGAGTCCGGAAAATGTATTTTCAGCTACGTTGCCCGGTCAGGCAGCTTTGACGAGCCAAAACCTCGCGGGTAAACAGCTGTATGAGGGGAGAGTCAAGGCAACGGGTGGCAAGATTTATGTCATCGATTTCCGTGCAAAAGACATGCCCGGCTGGCCCAGTATAGAGAGGCGAGGCGTGATTCTTAGATCCTCACGCGTTGACCTTGTTTACAAAGGTCTCGACCTTGATCAGATGCGCCAGCAATATATGGGTTTCAAACTGGTCACTGCCGAAGACTTAAATCGGTGGGGATGTAGAGGCTCTGCGCCTTTTTTGATGCCAGAGTTTTATGTTACGCCCGGGACAAGCCCCGCTTATTTTGGACAGCCCCTTGCACTGCTCTCTTTCAAAAGCACTGATGATTTTTTAGCCGTAAAGTCAAAAATTCCAGAACTTAAACGTTATGTTCAATATCAGGGCACCGTACCGGAAGTACGTCGCCAAGATTACGGAACAAGTCAATTTGTTTTCTATCAAGGAAAGACGCAGGAACCAGAATTTTCATTTATGAAAAACCTTCCTGAACTGGATACCCTCGATGCTGGCAGTGCGAAGGATAAATATCAGGCGCGATCCGCTCATTACATTAAACAAATTCAGCAGGATCTGGATCAAGCGGATTGGCACCGAATCCAGTCTAGATACGAAACGCAATCGGTCGATCCAATGTTTTTGGAGCCTGAAAATGGCCTGTCTTGGTATGACAGCAAGAGTCAGACACTCTCACTTGTTTTAGGAACACAGTCCCCCCATGAGGATGCTGTCGCGATTGATGAGTTCTTTTCTAAAGCCAATACCCCGCCCATAAAACATATCATCATCCACTGTTGTTTTTTAGGGGGTGGATTTGGCGGTAAGGACAGCTCTGATTTTCCCTTACATCTTGCGATCGCCGCAATGGCTGAGCCCGATGTCAGCCATCGAATCGTTCATACCCGCGCTGATCAGTTCCAAGGCGGATTGAAACGACATTCTTCGCAAACTGATATTTCGTTAGCGGTCGACGCTAATGGAAATTTTCAATATTTGAAGTCAGTCATGACGTTGGATGGGGGAGGGCAAAACAATTACAGTTTTGCGATTCAAAGTGTTGGAGCAAGAAATGCGGCGGGTGCATATCATTTTCCTCGCTCCCAGATCGATGCTGTCGCACATGCCACCAAAAATATTCCTGCAGGATCGATGAGAGGTTTTGGATCTTTTCAATCATGCTTTGCCCTCGAATGTCTAATTGACGAGGCTGCGCAAACCATCCAAATGGATCCAATAGCACTCAGACTAAAAAACTGTCCTTTAGGAAATGTCTATACACAGACAGGCGTGCAACTAGTCATACCCAATCATGCGCAAAAGGTACTGACCGCGGCAAGTCAATCAGCACTCTGGCGCAATCGTTCAGTCATCAAAAAGGAGAGACTGAGCCCTGACACTCTTTATGGAACAGGATTTGCTGCAGCTTCTAAAACATTTGGCAAGCATGAGAACGGGTGTCTTGCAGGTGTTGAGCTGTCTCAAGAAGGAGTGATCAAGCTTTACATACCAAGCGTTGATATGGGCAATGGTTCAGCAACCACACTCTCTTTATCATTAGCGACGATTTTTGGTCGACCTGCCGACGAAGTTGAAATCGGGGTCACGCATTATTTTGATGCCTTGAAGCTCATCAGCACCGCAGCAAAAAGCGAAGAGGAGCAGGGCGTCTTATCTCTGAATCCCTTTTGGACACCATCGCTGGTGATTTCGAGTGCCGCAAGTACCACAGCCTATCACCTCAGACATACGGTTTTAGAAGCGGCGAGAGTGATCTGGAATTTTGGCTTGCTTCCCGCAGCCCAACAATTACTTGGTTTACGAGGCGCTGAGGCGCCATTAAATGCTCAAGATTACACACTTGATGCCCATGGACTCAAGTATAAAAATGGGCAAGTATTTTCATTTGCGCAATTAGCGGCTACTGCACACCAATATG
>CAMCWG010000164.1 GCA_945882005.1 Bordetella parapertussis | reverse complement strand
TGTCGCTAATGTTCTCCATGAGATCAAGTGGGAGGTGACGCGCGCAGTCGCACGCATAGTCACGCAATGCAGTCGGGGTTAGCGAAGCAATGTCAGTCCGCCTTAAGTCGAGCGCTTTTATTAGACCGAGATGAAGTGATCTTCTAATCGCACGATCAAAACTGTTGGACTCAATGGGATCTAACTGCGTCATCTCTGACGGCCTTGGATCGAGAGCGGTTTGCCCTAGGTCCGAGTCAATGACATCGTGTTCAGAAATGGCAAAGCTTAATAAACATGGGCCCACTACAACTTCATCTGTTTGTTGTACGGGTCCATACCGAACAAGCCTGTTGCCATTTACTCGCGTCCCAACTAATGAGCCAAGATCCTCAAGATAACAACCGGTATGATCTAGACGCACACGAAGATGTGCTTTCGCTACGCGCCAATGCTGAATGCGCAACGCACACTCCGCAGAACGCCCGATAACAAACGGAGGCTCAAGACTTAGCCTCTCCCGTCGACCATCTTCAAACGTCATCCTGATATCAATCATGACCCTACTCCCATTGGTTTACGACATCCGCTTCGTAATTAGTGACAACGTTGTTATCCCACTGATCATCAAAGATACTTTCTTGAGCGTTGTTTTGGTTACCAGTTATTGGGGAGTTGAGACGTAGAGTCTCTGGAAAACCATCACTCAGTAACGATTTTGCATTGGACGTACGCTGCACAAGATCTGTATGACTGGCATCGACCACAATGGGCGTAACAAAGATCGCAAGCTCCGTCTGACTTCTGTGCGTACGTTTCACACCAAATAGCTGTCCTAGTACAGGGATTTCGGATACGCCCGGTAAACCTTCTGTGTCGCCGGACTGTTCACGTGAAATAAAACCTCCGAGCACAAGGGTTTGCCCCGAACGAACATTAAAGTCAGTCGATGCACGTCTAACCTTTAACGCAGGACCCGCCGAGGAAGCGAGCGTCTGATCTACAGTGCTCACCTCAATCTCGATTTTTGAACGCACTCCAAGATTTCGTCCAATCTGCGGCGTTATATTGAGATGTACACCGTATTTCTTAAACGTTGTATGCGCCTTCCCATCCTTATCCTGCGTGGTGTATGGCACCTCTCCGCCTGCAGAGAAACTTGCCGTTGACCCGCTGCGTGCCAGGAGCTGTGGCTGCGCAAGCACTATCGCCTCGCCAGTCTTAGACAGTGCGGCAAGTCGTGCCGAAATGAGAGCGGTCAGCGCAAGCCGAGAGGACTGCATACCCAGTGAGGTATTGTTGTCCCAGCGCACGCCAAGTTCATGCATCCTCGCTGACGGAATTTCTATAACCTGAACATCGAGCATGACCATTCGCTCCCATTCAGATTGATTGGCAAACTCAATGAAATCAGGATAGCGTCCCGCCAATCTAGCAAGCGTAGCTCTCTCTGTTTCCGTTAGATCGTCGCCCTCGATCAGGATTCGACCTGCAGCGGTCGTTGTTCGAGCGCTTGGGATGCTGGCCAGAATCGCTTTTACCTCTTTCATCGCTTGACCGTATCCCTCTGGACGAACATGAACTCTGTAGGTAATGTGGGATGTTTTCGTAATCCAGACATTTATAGTCGTTGTCCCTGGGCGCTTCCCAAACACAATTGCCTCGGTGGGACTTAGCGCAGAAGCTTGGACAACCTGACCATTGCCTACAGCAAGCCGCTGAACACTCTTGTGCCTCAAGACCTGAGAAGATCCGACTTCGAGCTCAAGGGCGTGTTCCTTACTGGCCAATACGGGCAGCCCCAGCGATAAAAAGACGAACCCATACCAAATGGACTGAGCAAGAGTCATCGTAATCGCTGACCCTCAGCCGAATGCGGTTCGAAATCAGTATCTAGTCGATCTCCATAAATGACCTGTGCGGGCTCACCCAAACTGACCGCCTGTAAACCAAGCATTTCAGCTAGATTTAAGGCAATCGAGTCTGAAGGTCTGCTGGACTCTAATGTCCCTTGTGCGCTCATGGCTGCACTGATTATTCCGGTTTGTCTTGCAGCCACTACCAGTGTGGAATCCGCCGGGGACACGGCAACAGTAATTGTTGAATAATCACGCTCCCATTTGTCAGCAGGAGGCCTAGAATCCTTCGTGTATTGATCCGTGGCAATTATTTCTACTGATCCAAGTAATGGCGCAGTGACACGCCTCCCCTCATGATCAAACGAGACGAATAGGTCTACGCGATCTCCAGGCTTTAGCAAGCCAGACATGGCACTGACGGAATCTACCGACACCGTGATGGCACGCAAGGACGGTCCTAAACGCTCAGCAAGCCCCGGTACAGAGGGTTCTGCTAAACCACTGCTTACAACCCAGGCCCCCGTATGCAGATCCGAACGTAAACGCTTACCGATGACAGTACTTATTTCGTCCGAATATACGACGTCGTGCGCAATCCCTCGCGCTTGAAAAGTAGACTCTTGGAGATCTTCCTCTCGGATTATGTCGCCCTGTTTGAGGTCGCGCGCGGCAACAAGGATAGTTACGTACTCCACACGATTGCGACTTTCGAGCTCTATCGTCTTATTCGTAAGGTGGGTGCTGATAGACCAGGCAGAGCAGCACCCGAGGGTGATCGAAACACCCAAGAGCAACCACTTCTTCTGACGATGACTTTTGAACATTGATTCCCTTTATTGGGCAAGCATGTACATGACAGACCGACCCTGTGTAGAGAAGATACTCAAGTCCAGTTGTGTTTGTTCCCTGTGGGCCCGTATGGTTCGAGCAACAACTGTGGGAGCCATGCCGGTATTGCCGAGGCTGAGGATCCATCCACTTGCCTTTAGCGCTGCTTTGACTGATCCCGCCAGTGCGTTTGGCCCCAGCCAACTCGAGTACATCCCAATGTATGTTGGTCTATTCAGTGACCGATCAACAATCGAAAATAGAGTTAACAAGCCCATGCGTGGATGAAGCCAAGTCATCATCGATTTTGGAGGTGGGTCGTGAGCGAAGCAATCTAGCTCCTTAAAGGAGGTCCGTGTGGCGTTCTCAGCCGCCAACACGGAGTAGATGCCCTCGACCTGAGCTGGAGCGACAGACCATAGCCCGATCAATCTGGATTCAGTCGGGTTGCCCCACTGCGCGAGTAAATAGTCGCCCTCGATGTCAGCAAGCGACCCAACCGGAATGATGCTAGCCACTTTATGTTTGGCCCGCGCAATATCAATGCGTCCGCCTATCCGATATATACGCATTGAGTAGCCTTGGATGCACAACTTATCCACCAAGGAATGATAAGTAAGATCAGGGGTGAAGGACGGCAATACTTCCTTGGCCGCGCACGAAGATATTACGGAGAGCCACAGAACTGCACGCAAGCCCTGACCAAAAAAACCGATATTCATTTAGGTATCCGAGACGGTGATCGAAAAGCGAGGTCTGTCCAAGCGCTAAGCCAATCGAACTGTGGCGCTGCACGCCGCCATACTGAGTCAATCAGCCGGGTTCGAAGTGCAGCCTGGCGTGCGACACGCTCACTTGGTAATGAAGCGTTACGCCAAGCGCGCTTAGAGTTTCCAATACTCGATTGGACGGCCTGGTAAGAGTTCGCCCTTCCAGCGCCTGTGTAGAGGTAACTGAATCTCTGTACGCTTGAAACTTTGTTCGAAAACTGTCGAGATCTACCGATCGCTTGAGTCGGTAAATATTGGATATCAGCCCCCCGCGTGAACATCCCTGAGTCACGGCCTAAAAGTTCATTTTCGATACTGTTTTGAGTTTCAGCGTTCTCGCTGATGCTATCGGCGAATGATGAGTGCCCTCTTTGCCTAAACACCGTCAAGGCGCTTTCATAAAGCGCTGTTAACGTTAACTGACGTAGTCCCGCCGTTTCATGAATGCTGCATAAAAGGATAAGTAAAGTCCCCAACATAAGTAAACTTTCGATAAGCCCTTGGCCAAACTGAACAATCATGCGCTCCCTCATTTTTCTACCGCAGCAGATCCTGAACGTAAAGTCCCTACTTCTCGAAAAGGGACAAGTCGCGCCAACCAAAAGGGTTGAAATAAGCTCGGCGTAGTGGGCAAGCGACGATTAATTACCGGGCTCAGAAAGTATGACTCTGCGGCAGCTTCTGAGCGCAACCGGGGGAAGTCACGCCACCTTTGATTGACTTCAAGTGAAATGACGGCCGCTGCCGTGTGCGCCTTCGGATTCAACCGGCTGTAATGGGCTTGTTGCTTTGCACGCCAGACTACCGGTGCTTGTTCTGCCCACCGTTTGGCCAACGGGTTTCGAGTTCCTCCGAAAATGTTCCAACCCGTCCATGCTCGTTCCGACGCCCACTTCCAAAATGGCTTATTCTTGAAGGATTGCATCGATTCATCCGGAGAACCTACGTCGCTTGGGCCGTTGGAGTGCGTCGCTAGCTTTGACCAGCCCATTGGGTATTCGCGGTAGTAGCAGCCAATGTATCGATTGAAACGGATATTGTGGAACGATTGGGTTTCCTCGCTCTCCCAGAGACCCTCACGCGTTATCTTCAAACTCCCGCGACGTCTGAGCTGATGCTGCAACCATGGGCAGCGAAAATTCATCCCGTTAAAACTTCGGGCAACAACGCGTCGGTCGTCCAAGTAGCGATAGCGGGCCCTAGCCGCTTGCAACATGTCGAACCAGTCGCTCTCCGTGGTCGCACGACTGACAATGAAGTTAACCGTATCGTCGCGAACGATTCGATAACGCACACCTAAAGCATCGAGAGACTCACCGCGATGATTGGAACCACTCTTTCCCAGATTCATTACCAATGTATTTTCCAGACTACGCTTGATCTCGGAGCTCGCATTCATCCTTGATTGTCTGATGTGATGAAGCGAGGCGTGAATAAGTTGTTCATGTTGTTGAAATGCCTCGTGCAACGCATTGCGCATACTCGTATCACTTTGCCCTCCTTGCCGCGCGAATGTGTATGCACCTGCGTAAGGCATACCAAACCGAAATCCAAGTAAAGGCGCAGGCGGATTCCGTACACTGGCTTGTCGCGCTAGTCGTGAACGAAACCGCTCTGCAGACGCTAACGAAAAAAGATGGAGCTGGGCAACTTGATGAGCGAGTTGAGTACGATTCAAATAGGCATGCAGATTTAGATTTCGGGCGTAGACGAGTGCCGCACTATATGCTGCGGCATCCGTTGCGCGATGAAGAGAGGACTTGTTATGCGCCCACGCGCCCACCTGAAGCATGAGGAGCCAAGACAGGAGACCGAGCGCCAATAACCCAACACCGAGCACAAGCGTCTGTCCGGATTGGACGACTGCATCGCTACTTCTCACAATCGCTACAGATCCTATCTGCTGCTCTTGTCGGCATTGCCCGTAAAGTCGTTTAACGACTTACGTTTTGCCTCTGCCTTGGCGCCTTGTGCTGCAGCTCGTGCTGTTCGGGTCTCTTGGCTGCCGTCCTCGCCAGCCAGTTCCTTCGCAATGGCGGCGGTTTGAGCACGAAGTACCTGTCCAAAATATTGATAGACAGCAATTGCTGCAACTGCGACGAGAGCAACAATAATGATGTACTCGGTCATGCCTTGGCCGCGCTGATTTTGAAGGCGCGATCGTGTTACCTGCTTGTATTGCGCTGGTGAGCTCATGAAAACCTCATCAAAAAAAGAAACAGCGATGAGTGTGAAGCAACTAACCCGAGCGCTCAATACGCAAACTACCGAATGGCTAGATTGATCTGCTCTACCAACCGTAAAAGCGGGTCCAAGTTTGTATCTTGCCCTGAGCATCTAGTGCTTGATATTCCGGAAACTGGGCGCCGGTTGCACAAGCGTGATTGGGCAAAATCCGCAGTGCTGTTCCGACCGGAAAACGCGTCACGATGTCCATGTCAGGAGTACCTGTACGCGAGATGATGCCGTGCTCTTGATTTGCACCAGAAATGACATAGCCGGCAAGGGCTTCTCCGGCTAGGTCACAGACCTGCCCGTAGCCATAATCCGTCGTTTGCTTTTGTGTTCCACGGTCACGACTCATGGCCATCCAGCCAGCGTCGACAATAGCCCATCCTTTTTCTTCCTGATGACCGATCACCGTTGTCAATACACTCAACGCAATATCTTCTAGTTGACAGACACCAACGTTGCGCATGACCAAATCGAAAAACACATAGACGCCGGCGCGCACCTCAGTCACACCTTCAAGGTTTTGTGCGGCTAGAGCCGTTGGTGTAGACCCAACACTGACGATAGGGCAAGAAAAACCCGCGGCACGAAGACGCTCAGCAGCATGGACGCACCCAAATCGCTCTTGCTCAGCCATCTTGGCCAAAGCCTCTGGCGTATTTAGATCGTAGCTAGACCCAGCGTGTGTCATCACGCCTTGGATCACCATCCCGCCGTCTGACAGCACTTTTGCTACATCAAGCAGGCTGGCCGCGTCAGGTTTGATACCCGAGCGATGATCATCGGTGTCGATCTCAATCAAGACCTTAAATACGATGCCTCGCGTCTGGGCAAAGTCAACAATCGCTTGTGCGCTGGCCACGCTATCAGTGAGTATTTTTAGATCACAGCCATTTTTTTGCAAGGCGGCTGCCTGGGGTAATTTATTCGCAGCAATGCCGACCGCATAAAGAATATCGCGTATGCCCGCATCAAAAAACTGCTCGGCTTCCTTGAGTGTTGAAACGGTAATCCCTTCTGCACCGGCTTGAACCTGCGCTTGCGTCACGTCTACGCATTTGGATGTCTTTACATG
>CAMCWG010000163.1 GCA_945882005.1 Bordetella parapertussis | reverse complement strand
TGGGTCAGTGCCGAAGCGTCGAGCCCAAGCAGATTGATCGGTTCAGGGTGCATGCAGGGTAAGCCACGAGCCAAGCAGCCGGATTAACGACTGTGGATGTTGATTTCAGGGAAGAAAAACGCGATTTCAATGCGTGCGGTCTCAGGCGCATCGGAACCGTGAACGGCGTTTGCATCGATGCTGTCTGCGAAGTCAGCGCGAATCGTGCCTTTCTCTGCTTTTTTAGGATCCGTTGCACCCATCAGGTCACGGTTTTTCTGGATTGCGTTCTCGCCTTCTAGTGCCTGAACAAACACAGGACCAGAGATCATGAAGTCGACCAGGTCTTTAAAGAATGGGCGCGCACTGTGAACAGCGTAAAAGCGCTCAGCGTCGGCACGCGACAATTGCATCATACGGGCGGCGATCACTTTGAGGCCGGCGGACTCAAAACGGGCAACAATTTGACCAACGACGTTTTTTGCAACTGCGTCGGGCTTGATAATTGACAGGGTACGTTCAACAGACATGTAAAACTCCAATAATTCTCAATAAAAACAGGGACTTTGCTTGTGCCCACCGTAGCCCATGATTCTAGCACGCCACTAAGTCTCACAACGCCCTAAAATAGCGGGGTTTTGCCAGACTCTGGCCCGGTGCAAATGGCCTTCGCCCAGCCAATGGCACCTGCTTCACCCTATTTTTTGTGGATAACTTGATGAATCAGCCCAATACCCTCCCCGACGGAGAACTATCCAAGAGCTTTGAACCGACAGACCTCGAGGCCCGTTGGTACGCCGAATGGGAGAAAAGAGGCTACTTTGCCGCTGGCCAGCACGCCCAGGGCGATGCGGCTGGGGCTCCTTACGCCATCCAGTTTCCACCCCCGAATGTGACAGGCACCTTGCACATGGGGCACGCCTTTAACCAGACGATCATGGACGGGCTGATTCGCTACCACCGTATGCGCGGACATGACACCGTGTTCGTGCCGGGCACGGATCACGCTGGGATCGCCACACAGATCGTGGTGGAACGCCAGCTCGACGCACAAAAAATAACCCGTCACGACCTCGGACGTGAGAAATTTATTGAGAAAGTCTGGGAATGGAAGGAACTCTCGGGCAACACCATCACCAGCCAAGTACGCCGCCTCGGCGCCTCGGCAGACTGGCCGCGTGAATACTTCACCATGGACAAGCAGATGTCTGCGGGTGTTGTAGAGACCTTTGTCCGTCTGTACAAGCAGGGTCTGATTTATCGGGGCAAACGCCTTGTCAATTGGGACCCCAAACTGCTAACGGCCGTATCAGATCTCGAAGTGCAATCCGTAGAAACCGATGGACATCTCTGGCACATCCGCTACCCCTTCGTGGACGGACCACAAACCATCACCCACGAAGACGGCAGCTCAGAGACCATCACTGGGATGACCATCGCCACAACACGACCCGAAACCATGCTTGCCGATGGCGCGCTTTGTGTGCATCCAGAGGATGAACGCTATAAGCACCTTGTGGGCAAAATGGTCGACCTCCCCCTGTGCGATCGTCAGATCCCGATTATTGCTGACGACTTTGTCGATCGCGCCTTCGGTACGGGCTGTGTCAAGATTACCGGAGCCCATGACTTCAACGATTACGCCTGCGCACAACGCCATAACCTGCCGCTGATCGTAATCTTCACGCTCGACGCGCGCATTAACGATCAGGGCCCGGCCCAGTTCAAGGGTATGGATCGGTTCGACGCACGTAAAGCCGTCGTCGATGAACTCGAACAAAAAGGCTATCTAGTTAAAGTTGACGCGCACAAAATGATGCAGCCCAGAGGCGATCGCACGGGCGCTGTGCTTGAGCCGATGCTGACGGATCAATGGTTTGTTGCGATGAGCAAGCCTGCCCCTGCTGACACACTCCATCCGGGCAAAAGCATCACAGAAGTGGCGCTTGATGTCGTGGCGAAAGGCGACATTCAGTTCTATCCACAAAACTGGACGACCACCTACAACCAATGGCTTGAGAACATTCAAGACTGGTGTATCTCACGGCAGCTCTGGTGGGGACATCAAATCCCAGCTTGGTACGCAGCAGACGGCCAAGTGTTCGTCGCGCATACTGAGAAAGAAGCCAATGATCAGGCCCGTGCCGCGGGTGTGACGGGCCCACTCTCACGCGATCCAGATGTGCTCGATACTTGGTTCTCGTCGGCGCTCGTGCCCTTCACGACGCTGGGCTGGCCGCAAGAGACACCAGACTACAAGCGCTATTTGCCCTCAAGCGTGCTGGTCACTGGCTTTGACATCATCTTCTTCTGGGTTGCGCGCATGGTCATGATGACAACGCACCTGACCGGTCAGGTACCCTTCAAGCATGTGTACGTGCATGGACTTATCCGCGACGCGGAAGGTCAGAAGATGAGTAAGTCAAAAGGGAATACGCTAGATCCCGTTGACCTCATCGACGGCGTTGACTTAGAAAGTCTCGTCACCAAGCGCACCTTTGGTCTGATGAATCCAAAACAAGCAGGCTCCATTGAGAAGGCGACACGCAAGCAGTTTCCGGAAGGCATTCCAGCCTTCGGCGCCGACGCCCTGCGCTTTACGATGGCAGCCTACGCCACACTCGGTCGAAACATTAACTTTGACCTCAAGCGCTGCGAAGGCTATCGAAACTTTTGCAATAAGCTCTGGAACGCAACGCGCTTTGTGCTCATGAACACAGAGGGTCAAGACATGTCGGTCGCCCCGGCCAGCGCGTTGAGCTTTGTCGACAAATGGGTTCTGGGACAACTACAACAGCTTGAGCTCGATGTCGCGAAAGGCTTTTCCGATTATCGCTTCGACAATATTGCCAACGCGCTGTATCACTTCGTGTGGGATGAGTACTGCGACTGGTACCTCGAACTCGCAAAGGTTCAAATCCAGACCGGCAATGCTGAGCAGCAGCGGGCAACGCGACGCACGCTCATTGAGGTGCTCGAAACAGTCCTACGACTGCTACACCCAATCATGCCCTTCATTACTGAAGAGCTCTGGCAAAAGGTTTCGCTGGTCGCCGGAGCTCGTGCCGCGAGCCAGACTGCAAGCGTCTCTGTCCAACCGTTCCCGATTGGTGACGCCAGCAAAATTGACGAGGCAGCGACCGCGCAACTGAACGCGCTCAAAGCACAAGTCGAGGCCGTCCGTGCGTTACGCGGAGAAATGAATCTGTCTCCGGCCGCGCGTGTCCCGCTGATTGCCGAGGGTGCGAAAGACCAACTAGAGCAACACGCACCCTACCTTGCTGCGCTAGCCAAGCTGTCAGAAGTCAATGTCGTGGCCACATTGCCTGATGACGGCGCTCCGGTTCAGGTTGTCGGCAATACGCGTCTCATGCTGAAGGTGGAGATCGATGTCGCCGCTGAGAAAGTTCGCTTAGAGAAAGAAATTGCACGCTGGGAAGGCGAAATCGCCAAGGCACAAGGCAAGCTCACCAACGAGTCGTTCGTTGCACGTGCGCCAGCAGCGGTTGTTGAGCAAGAAAAACAGCGTGTCGCACAATTTGGTGAAACGCTCGCGCAAGTTAAAAGCCAGCGCGCACGCTTGGGTTAACGCGCAGCCCTGCGAGCTTAGAGCCTCAGCTCAGTGCAGCCAGAAATTTTTCATCGGCCGCACTGAGCAAACCGCGCGCACGCGCCTGCGTGAGCAAGTCGGGACGCTTTTGCAGTGTCAGGGCCAGGGACTGCTCGCGGCGCCAGCGTGCAATCAACGCATGGTTGCCCGACATCAATACGGGCGGCACTGGCTCGCCCTCAAACACATCAGGTCGCGTGTAGTGCGGGCTATCGAGTAAACCCGACAATGAATCTTGAAACGAATCCTGCAAGGACGAGTCGCCGTGATTGAGCGCGCCTGGCAACAAGCGTACTGCTGCGTCGATCATTGCGAGAGCGGCGATTTCCCCTCCCGACAAGACGAAGTCACCGAGCGACCACTGTGCATCGACTGTGCGGTGAATAAAACGTTGATCGATTCCCTCATACCGACCACAAACAAAAATAGCCCCCTTTGAGGCAGCTAAGGATGCGGCATGTTGTTGACCAAATTTTTCGCCTGCAGGTGATAGCAAAATGACCGGGGCATCTTGGTCTGAGGTGTCCCGCTCAGCGCGGTCTTGCCTGACCGCTTCTACGCTCTTGAGTAAGGGCTCGACCATCATCACCATGCCAGGGCCGCCGCCGTAGGGACGATCATCTACCGTGCGATGCACATCCTGCGCACAATCACGTGGGTTCCAGGTTTGCAGCGACCAAAGACCTTGTTTGTGCGCACGGCCGGTGATGCCAGCATCCCTGACAACCCCAAACATTTCCGGAAACAACGTAATCGCGTCGATTCGCATACGTAGCGCCTTGGAATTAAAGATCAAACGGCCAATCAGTTTCGATGCGGCGCGTTTTGATATCTACGTGCTGCACATGTGCGGCAACGAAGGGAACCAACACTTCCTGAGGGCGACCCTTGGCATCAAGCATCAGTGTTGATACACGCAAAATTGCATGTGCACCGTTGTCGAGCACCTCTTGCACCTGCCCCATCAGCGTGTCCTCACTGAACACCTGACAGCCGATGAGATCGACCCAGTAGTATTCATCAGACTTCGCTTGCGGGAAATACTCGCGAGATACGTAGACCGTGTAGCCTCGCTTTGAGTCAGCGACATCGCGATCCGGCACACCTTCAAGTTCTGCCACAACAGTCAAGCCCTGCGGGCGACACTGTTTGACAGCATGCGGCGTGCAACGCGACAACACGGAAGCTGGGAGACTACCGCTAGGAGAGGAATCAGCAGGCGCATGCAGCGGCCCAGAGGGAGGACAAAGCCACCAAACTGGAGCTGCGCGCAATACCGTGCTTTGCGAAGAATGCGGCTGAGCCTTAACCCAACCGCGCACTCCATAGGCTGATACGATCCGACCTAGTTCAACCAGGTCATTTGGCGCTTTTGCTGCGCCAGTGTCAGCCATGACGAACAGGCCGGTTCAATTAAGCCGCAGTAGCGACTTTGGCCGAAAAGTCTTTAACCAAACGAGCAACAGCAGGCGACAATTGTGCGCCAACGCCAGTCCAGTGTTGTACGCGATCAAGCGCAATGCGCAGACGCTCTTCGTTTGCATTGGCAACGGGGTTGTAAAACCCAACGCGCTCAATGAAACGACCATCGCGGCGATCACGGGAATCGGTCGCAACGAGGTTGTAAAAAGGACGTTTCTTGGAGCCGCCACGGGCCAGGCGAATCACCACCATACGTAATCCCTTGAAAATGTTCAGTAAAAATGCTCAACCACATGGCTGAGATAAGCCCACAAGTATAGCACTAAAGAAGCGAAATGTCAGACAACGGGCATTTATTTCAGTCTACGACGCAAGTAATGCGTCACACGCTCGGTTTCGTCCACCTGCAAGAGCAATTCATTACCAGTTTGACGACAAAACGCCTGGAAGTCACGCACAGCGCCTCGGTCAGTGGTCATGACCATCAGCACTTCCCCGCTCGCGAGCGTCGCAAGTGCTTTTTTTGCTCTCAAAATAGGCAGCGGGCATGCCAAACCGATCGCATCAACCGTCTGATGCACTTCGGTAGGCACAACACCAGAAACCGGCTCAGTCATGTTTGAAACCTTTCACTTAAAGCTTGGCTTCTACCCAAGCTTTGACGCCAGCCAAAGCACCAGGCAGCGCTTGCGCATCCGTGCCGCCGCCCATGGCCATATCGGGTCGACCACCGCCTTTGCCGCCTATTTGCCCGGCAACAAATCCAACCAGATCCCCCGCTTTGATCTTGCTTGACCAGTCGGCTGTGACCCCCGCCACGACGCTAATCTTTCCATCGGCAGAGGTAGCCGCCAGCAGCACAACCGCAGATTTCAGCTTGTCTTTCAGTTGATCAACCATGCTGCGCAAATCTTTGGGATCGACGCCCTGCACCGAGGTCACAAGCAATTTGAAACCCGCTGCCATCGCGACAGCCTGATCACCCAGCGCGTTACCTGCACTTGACGCAAGCTTGGCACGGGCTTGTTCCAGATCTTTTTCAACAGACTTTAATTGGTCTTGCAGTAAGGCGATCCGCTCTGGCAAATCAGCAGGCTGCGTCTTGAGCGCTGCAGCAGCGCGTTGCGCCGTCGCATTCAGTGCTTGTACCCAGGCAAGTGCATTGGCACCAGTGACCGCCTCAATACGACGCACGCCTGCAGCCACCCCGCCTTCGGAAACGACCTTGAACAAACCGATATCACCGGTGCGGCTGACGTGTGTTCCACCACATAATTCGCGCGAAAATCCAATATCGAGCACGCGAACGGTATCGCCGTATTTTTCACCAAACAAGGCCATCGCACCGCCTTTCACCGCATCGTCATAACTCATGACCTGGGCGTTGGCAGCTTGATTTGCCAAGATCTCGGCGTTCACAATTTGCTCGACACGCTGAACGTCTGCATCGGACATGGGCGCATCATGAGCGAAGTCAAAACGAGTTTTATCGCCATCCACAAGCGAACCACGCTGTTGCACATGACCGCCCAGTACCTCACGCAACGCTTTGTGCATCAAGTGCGTCGCTGAGTGATTGCGAATCGTGCGCGCACGCTGCTGGGCGTCGACTGTTGCCAATAAAGACGTTCCTACAGTCAGCTCACCGCTCTGCACATGACCATGATGTCCAAACACACCAGGTTGAATTTTTTGAGTATCCAGGACATTGAAGCTTGTCGTCCCGGCAGTCAACACACCAACATCCCCAACCTGTCCGCCCGACTCTGCATAGAACGGCGTGGAGTCCAGTACAACAATGGCATCTTGCCCTGCA
>CAMCWG010000162.1 GCA_945882005.1 Bordetella parapertussis | reverse complement strand
CTTCTTTCACCTTGCGACGTTCAGCACGAATCTTCTTACGCTTGCTCTGTGTCAGGCTTGTGAGGAAGTCCTCAAAGCTGTCCCAGCCCTTATTCGACCAGTGAAACTGGGTATGGGTCCTAGGCATGCACCCTGCTGCACAAAGCGCCTCTTGATCTTCTGCTGAGGTGTAGAGCACATGCAAAGACGAGAGTTTGCTTTCTTGCGCCCATTGCACCAAAGCACGGGCGGCGAGTGTGCGGTGTGAAGGTGCGCAGAGCAGTCGGGCGCCTGGTACGGGCGTGAACGGAATCGCGCAGAGCCATTTGGGGTAGTACCGCAGGCCGTTGCGTTCGTAGGCGTCTGCCCAGGCCCAGTCAAAAACAAACTCCCCGTAGGAGTGACTTTTGGCATAGAGTGGCATGGCGGCGATGAGTTTGCCGGCATTATCACGAAGGATGAGGTGCTTCGGTTGCCAGCCCGTTTTCATTGACACGCTAGCGGATTCTTCGAAGGCGCTTAAAAACGCATGGCTGCTTAATACAGAGCCACCAGTTTCTTGCACCAAGGCATTCCAGAGGCTGGCGCTGATATCGCGTATTTGGTCCAGTATCTCGATGTGCACTGCGTTCATGTGTTTCGATTTGTGTGGTGGCGAGACTTCATGAAGGCCGCAGCGATAAGGACGGCGAGTGAGAGCAATAAAATCGCCCAGTCGCCAACTCGCGCGTAGAGTGTGGTCCCCTGCTGGCCTTGTACGCTGACATCCAGGACGCCGGGGCGATGTGCTGGCAGCATTGCGATGACCTGGCCATGCTGATCGATCGCACCGGTCACGCCCGTGTTGGTTGTACGCACCATTGGGCGGGAGGTCTCAATGGCTCGCATGCGCGCCATTTGCCAGTGTTGCCGCAGAGCCCACGACGCCCCAAACCAACCAAGATTGCTGAAGTTGGCGAGGATGGTCGCACCAGATGGCGTTGATGACGTATCCGTTGCGCGCCCAAGGGCACCCAGAAGTTCATCACCAAAAATGTCTTCATAGCAAATATTCGCAGCAATCCGTTGATCTTTAATAACAAAGGGTGCTTGCGGATTTGCACCACGATAGAAGTCCCCCATTGGAATCGACATTAAGTCGACAAACCAGCGAAAGCCCCAGGGAATAAATTCACCGAAAGGTACGAGATGATGCTTGTCATAGCGCAAACCGGTCGTCGCAAGTTGGATTTGTTCAATCGTCGTGTCTGCAGTGATGCCAAGCACGCTATTGGTATAGCTGCGATCGTTTGTGTTGAAGAGCGCGCTTCCCATCAGCAACACAGCCGATTGCTTTCTGGCTACATCAATCCAAGCCTGCCAGACAGAGGGTGCGAGCTGATGTTGAAACACAGCCAATACGGTCTCGGGTAAAAGAATGACAGCCGGTGTTGGGCTATTTGCCGGCGTTGGCGTCTGAGCTAGTTTTAGGTGCTGGGCGATCACCTCTTGCAGGTGCGCTGGCGTGAACTTAAGGCCTTGTTCGACATTGCCTTGTACTAATCGCAGTGCAATCGGCGAGCCAGCAGGCCGCGTCCAGTTGATGTGTCCGAGTCCCCAACCCAACAGGCCAATTGTCAGTGCGACAACGCCAGCCATCGCGTGTGGCGTTTGAGAGGCGTCTCGGTTTTGCGGGTCTTTCATGATCAGCCCTGCGATCACTGCAGCAACAAAGGCGGTGATGAAAGACACACCGTAGGTGCCTAAGATACTTGCCCAGGTTGCAAACCAGCTGTCTACATGGGCGTAACCGCTACTTAGCCAGGGAAACCCAGTAAATAGATTCGCACGCAGCCATTCTCCTACGGTCCATGCGGCAGCCCAAATCAGAGCAGCCCAAAGTGGCTTGCCCAGTGTGTGGGGGGCATGGGTAGGGTCTAGACCAAAACGATGCGTCAGCCAGGCTGCGAGCGCAAAAAACAACGCAAGGTAGGCACTCAATGCAAGAAGCGCTGCAATGGCAATAGGCAATGGCATCAAGCCGTAGACGTGCATGCTGATGGTCAGCCAATACAAACCGACCGAAAAATGGGCAAGACCAAAGAGCCAGGCACGGCGCGCTGCGTATAACGCGCTAGGAGCGCGCCAAACGCAGCCGACCAGCGCGGCCATTGTTAGCAATTGAACCAGGCTTAAAGACCAGCCAGGAAGGGGCTCGGGCGCGTAGGTGAGTGCTTGCGCCGCGCTTGCCACCAGTAGCCCAACGGCTAGGCGCCATTTGAGCCAGAACGGCGTCACGATGTTTGGGTGATTCGGTTGGGTTCAGCAGCCGTACGCTGTTTGACGCGTAACCAGAGCGCACGACGCGCATCCGCGCGCATCACTTCAAACCGTAAGTCACCGTGTTGTTGGATGTCTCCTCGCTTGGGGATGCGTCCAAGTTCGTGTGCGAGCCAGCCGCCAACGGTATCGTATTCGCCCACCGGGAGATCTGTTTCGAGCGCCGCGTTCAGAGCGTCGATTTCAGTGGTAGCCAACATCCGCCAAGCCCGAACTCCATCCGAAAAAATGGTTTTCTCGCCATCGACGTCATACTCGTCCTCGATCGAACCAACGATTTGTTCGAGCACATCTTCAAGCGTGACTAAGCCAGTAATGCCACCGTGCTCGTCAATCACAATCGCCAAGTGGTTCCGGTTGCGTCTGAACTCTTGCAAGAGAACGTTTAAACGCTTGGTTTCTGGGATGAAGATCGCTGGGCGTACAAAATCTTTTAATGAAAGCTCGGGTGTCACCATCAGACGCAGCAGGTCTTTGGTCATCACAATGCCGATGATGTTGTCCCGGCTACCTTCAAACACCGGGAAGCGCGAGTGCGCTGTCTCGATGATTTCAGGCATGAGTGTGGCAACGGGCTCTGCGACGTCGAGCATATCCATTCTGCCCCTTGGAACCATGACGTCCATGGCCGTCTGCTCGGCAACGGCGAGCGTGCCTTTCAGCATCGAGTAGGCATCGGCATCGATGAGATTGCGTTCGCGCGCCGCTTCAAGCACCGTCACGATACCTTCCCGATCTTCGGGCTCGCGACGCATTAAGGAAAGCAGGCGATCTAGCAGGCGGGGTCTGTTTGACTTGGCCGAAGGACTGGTCACTTCAGCAGCAGGATAGGGATCTGACATTGTCCGGGGACAGAGTGGAGGAGGGGTTAGGATAACCTGAAAGTGCTGGTTAGGTTGTGCACCAAACTAAGGCATTTGATACGGGTCGCTAATACCCATTTCGGCGAGGATCTCGATTTCAAGCGATTCCATGACTTTTGCGTCGCGCGAGCGCACGTGGTCGTAACCCAGCGCATGTAATGTTCCGTGAATCGTGAGGTGTGCAGCATGACAAAGAAACTCTTTGTGCTGCGCCCGCGCTTCTTGTTTCATGATCGGCAGGCAGAGAATGATGTCGGCTGACGCAGTTCCATCGGGGGCGACGCCATATTCGAACGTTAGAACATTGGTCGCGTAATCTTTGTTGCGATATTGCGCATTGAGCGTGCGCGCACCAGCCAGACCTTCAATTCTGACGACAACCGCGAAAGTGGAGAGCCCTCGGGCTTGCTCTGCATGTACAGCGAGCAGAGCGCGTTGTACCCAGCGCCTGATACGCCAGCGAGGCAGGAGCGGCGCCGACACGCCGTATTGAACCGCCAAGGCGAGCTTAATCGTTGGATTGTTCGGCTTGCTCATAGGCATCCACAATGCGTGCGACTAACGGGTGACGCACAACATCCTTGCTCGTGAATTTTGTCATGGCGATGCCCTTTACGTCTTGCAGCACTTGAACAGCATGGGCGAGGCCACTTTTGTGACCTTTGGGAAGGTCGACTTGCGAAGGGTCACCCGTAATGACCGCTTTGCTTCCGAAGCCGATACGCGTCAAGAACATTTTCATCTGCTCTGGCGTGGTGTTTTGCGCTTCATCCAGGATCACAAAGGCATGATTGAGCGTGCGGCCCCGCATATAGGCTAGCGGTGCAATCTCAATGGTTTGCTTTTCGAAAAGACGCTGCACCCGTTCAAAACCCATCAGGTCATACAGGGCATCGTAAAGTGGTCGCAGGTAGGGATCGACCTTTTGCGCGAGATCTCCGGGTAAAAATCCGAGACGCTCGCCAGCCTCGACCGCGGGGCGTGTCAGAATGAGACGCTGCACGGTGTCACGCTCCATCGCATCAATCGCGCAGGCAACCGCGAGCCAGGTTTTACCTGTGCCGGCTGGCCCAACACCGAAGGTGATGTCGTGTTTCAGAATGTTATTCAGATAGTCGCGTTGACGTGGTGTGCGCGGGCGCAGATCGCTGCGGCGTGTGCGCAGAGCAATCGTGCCGCTTTCGTCATCGAGTGGCGGAAAATCTTTTGGATCGAATTGTTGGGCAGCCGGATGCGCCAGGCGCCCCACGCCAATCTCAACTAAGGCGAGTTGAATATCGTCAATGGACAGTGCGCGCTGTGCAGCGCGCTCATGCAAAGCCAGCAACATCGTCCCTGCAGCCTCGGCGTATGGACCACGTAGAGAAATCGTATCGGACTGCCGGGAGAGATCCAGATCAAGGCCATCAGCGACGCGTCGCAGATTCTCATCGAGTGGACCACATAAATTAGAGAGCTGCTGGTTACTGCCTTCCAGCTTGATTTTCACAGGGAGTACGCGTCCACGCGCCGAAGTTTTTGCGGGTGAGCGACTCATGTGTGTGCAACGCGTCCACGGAAGGTGTTGGTCATCGCGTCAGTGATGACCACGTCAATCATTTGACCGATCAGACGCGGGTGCCCAGCAAAGTTCACAATGCGATTGTTTTCCGTCCGGCCACTCAATTCGGTGGCATCGCGTGTGGAGGTACCTTCGACTAAGATCCGTTGCGTCGAGCCCACCATGCTCCTGGCGATGGCGTGTGCTTGTTCATTGATTCGCGCTTGCAGTTTTTGTAGGCGCTGCAGTTTCACGGTTTGGGGCGTGTCGTCAGTTAGATCGGCAGCGGGCGTGCCGGGTCGGCGCGAGTAAACAAACGAGAAAGACGTGTCAAAACCGATTTCATCGATCAGTTTCATCGTCTTTTCGAAGTCTTCTTCCGTCTCGCCTGGAAAGCCAACAATGAAGTCTGAAGACAGAGTCAAGCCGGGACGTGCGGCTCGCAGCTTGCGTACGACTGATTTGAATTCAATTGCGGTGTAGCCACGTTTCATTGCGGCGAGCACACGGTCACTGCCTGCCTGCACAGGCAAGTGTAAAAAGGAAACGAGCTTTGGCAGACGCGCATAAACATCGATCATGCGTGCAGTCATCTCTTTTGGGTGCGAAGTCGTGTAGCGAATACGTTCGATTCCTGGAATTTCGTGGACGTACTCCAAAAGCGTGGCGAAGTCCGCGATCTCGGTCTTGCCGTTTTCGTCTTCGGCCATCTTGCCACGATAGGCATTCACGTTTTGACCAAGCAACGTAACCTCTTTGACACCCTGATCGGCGAGGTCAGCGACTTCGATCAACACATCTTCGAAGGGGCGCGACATTTCCTCGCCACGGGTGTAAGGCACGACACAAAAGCTGCAGTACTTGCTGCAACCTTCCATAATGGATACAAAAGCCGTCGCACCTTGTACGCGCGCTGGCGGCATGGCGTCGAATTTCTCAATTTCAGGGAAACTGATATCGACTTGCGAGCGACCTTCGGCTTTGCGTCTGGCGATCAGGTCAGGTAGGCGGTGTAGGGTCTGCGGTCCAAACACAACATCGACATAAGGCGCGCGATCAACGATTGACGCACCTTCCTGGCTTGCCACACAACCGCCGACTCCGATGACGAGGTCTGGATTGAGGGTTTTTAGATGTTTGACTCTACCAAGATCGGAAAACACCTTTTCCTGTGCTTTCTCTCGCACTGAGCAGGTGTTAAATAATATGACGTCAGCATCTTCTGGAGTGTTGGTGATAACCACTCCGCGCTCTTGCCCCAGGACATCGAGCATTTTGTCAGAGTCGTATTCATTCATCTGGCACCCGAAGGTGCGAATGAATACTTTTTTTGGATTCAGGGGTTTGTCACCCGGTACAGCATTGTCTTTGTTTTGCATGATAGTGCCGGAGCGGGTGTTGATCCCGTGGGCAGAAAAATTACTCTTGATAAACCTCTTCGACTTCGTCGGCCTTTTTGATCGGTTTGATCATATCTTCGCGTTTGATGCCTAGCCACATTGCGATAGCGGCGGCCACAAACACAGAAGAGTAAATGCCAAACCAAATGCCGATAGTGAGTGCGAGGGCAAAGTAGTGCAGGGTAGGACCACCAAAGATGAGCATGGCCAGCACCATCATTTGTGTGGAGCCGTGCGTGATGATGGTACGAGAAATCGTTTGAGTGATTGCGCCGTCGATGACTTCACGTACGGTCGCACCACGATCTTTGCGGAAGTTTTCGCGGATCCGATCCATAATCACAACGGATTCGTTCACTGAGTAGCCCAAAACGGCCAGGACGCCGGCGAGCACAGAGAGAGAAAACTCCCACTGAAAGAACGCAAAGAAACCAAGAATGATGACCACGTCGTGCAGGTTGGCGAGCACGCCGGCCACAGCGAACTTCCATTCAAAGCGAATAGCCAAGTAGATGACGATACCGATCACCACAAAGAGCAGTGCCATCAAGCCGTTTTCGACAAGTTCTTTCCCTACTTGCGGGCCAACGAATTCGACGCGACGCAGTTCGACTGTTGAGTCTGAGGCTTTAAGTGCCTTCATCACAGTATCGCTTTGGGTAGCTGAGCTCTGTCCGGGGGCAAGTGGCAAGCGAATCATGACGTCGCGCGAGGTACCGAAGTTTTGTACCTGAAAGTCCGTGTATCCAAGCCCTGTCACAG
>CAMCWG010000161.1 GCA_945882005.1 Bordetella parapertussis | reverse complement strand
ATGGTCCGCTCGGATAAGGGCAGCGCTGGGGTCATGTTCACCCTCGATACCGAATCGGGCTTTACAGATGTCGTGTTCATTACGTCCTCCTATGGGCTCGGTGAGACGGTCGTGCAAGGGGCTGTGAACCCCGATGAGTTCTATGTCTTTAAGCCTACCTTGGCGAGCGGGAAATACCCAATCGTTAGCCGACGTATTGGTTCAAAACTCCTAAAAATGGAGTTCGATGCAGCGCGTACCGAAGGGCGAGCCGTGCGTACCGTGGACGTACCTGTTTCTGAGCGCAATCGCTTTTCGCTTACCGATGACGAAGTCATTGAGCTCGCCAAATATGCGGTCATTATCGAACAGCACTACCAGCGCCCGATGGACATCGAGTGGGGCCGGGATGGTGTTGACGGGAAGATTTACATTTTGCAAGCGCGTCCTGAGACTGTTAAGTCGCAGCAGGGGCAAAATGACGTGCAACAGCGTTATAAGCTCAAGGCGACAGGCGACGTGCTAGTAACCGGACGTGCGATCGGACAAAAAATCGGTGCAGGTCCTGTGCGTGTTGTAGCGGATATTTCTGACATGGACAAAGTCCAAGCTGGGGATGTGTTGGTTACCGATATGACTGATCCAAACTGGGAGCCCGTGATGAAGCGTGCTTCAGCGATCGTCACCAATCGTGGTGGTCGTACCTGCCACGCAGCGATTATTGCGCGCGAACTAGGTATTCCTGCTGTCGTGGGTTGTGGTGACGCGACCGATCGACTCAAAGATGGACACCAAGTCACGGTATCTTGCGCTGAGGGTGATGAAGGCCGAATTTACGATGGATTGATTGAAACCGAGATCGAGGAAGTTCAGCGCGGCGCGATGCCCGATATTGGCCTGAAGGTCATGATGAACGTCGGCAATCCGCAGCTAGCCTTTGATTTTTCCTCGATCCCGAACCATGGTGTTGGTCTTGCCCGGCTAGAGTTCATCATTAATAACAACATTGGTATTCACCCTAAAGCGGTGCTCGATTATCCCAACGTGGATGCAGAGTTAAAGGTTGCTGTTGAGTCCGCAGCCAGAGGACACGCAAGTCCCCGCGCATTCTTCGTGGAGAAGTTGGCTGACGGCGTTGCAACGATCGGAGCGGCCTTTTATCCGAAGTCGGTCATTGTGCGCCTCTCGGACTTTAAGTCGAATGAGTATCGCAAACTGGTTGGCGGGTCACGCTATGAACCCGAGGAAGAGAATCCAATGTTGGGCTTTAGAGGTGCCTCACGTTATATTTCTGCCGATTTCGCAGAGTGTTTCAAAATGGAATGTGAGGCGCTCAAGCGCGTGCGCAATGACATGGGCTTGACTAACGTCGAGATCATGGTGCCTTTTGTACGGACCGTACAGCAAGCAAAACGGGTGATTGATTTATTAGCCGCTCACGGACTGGTACGTGGCGAGAATGGTTTGCGCCTCATCATGATGTGCGAAGTCCCGTCTAACGCTATATTGGCCGAGCAGTTTTTAGAGTACTTTGATGGCTTCTCGATCGGTTCCAATGATTTGACCCAACTGACACTTGGTTTGGATCGTGATTCAGGAATGGAGTTATTAGCTGCAGACTTTGATGAGCGTGACGATGCAGTCAAGTTCATGCTGAGCCGCGCGATTAATGCATGTCTAAAAGCAGGCAAGTACGTTGGGATATGTGGACAGGGGCCAAGCGACCACGCAGATTTTGCGCTGTGGCTGCGGGATCAGGGCATCTTGTCGATGTCTTTGAATCCCGATACGGTGGTGGATACTTGGAAGAAGCTCGCGAGTTGAACCTACCGAACTCACGTGTGCTGAACGTTAAAACGGGGCCGAAGGGCCCCGTTTTTTACTCGCGATTACGCGTGTCATGCTTCATGAGGCGTTCTTTTTCACGCGCCCAATCTTTTTCTTGGGCTGCGTCACGTTTGTCGTGAAGTTTTTTACCCTTACCCAAACCAAACTCGAGCTTGATTCGGCCATTTTTGTAATGCAAGTTGATTGGGACGAGCGCATAGCCGCGTTGTTCGACTTTACCGATCAGTTTGCTGATTTCCTCTGCTTTGAGCAGTAGCTTTCGCGTCCGGGTCGAATTGGGTAAAACGTGGGTCGAAGCGGAGTGCAGGGGGCTGATATGCATGCCTAGTAGCCAGAGTTCACCCTCCAGTATCACGACGTAGCTCTCTTTAAGCTGGGCACGACCTTCACGGATGGCTTTGACTTCCCAGCCCTGCAGGACTAGACCCGCCTCAAAGCGCTCTTCTATCAAAAAATCGTGAAACGCCTTGCGGTTTTCGATAATGCTCATTATTTAGGTCATTTGACTGTAATAGCCAACATACTCATGCAAGCTTGGATCCACAGTTTAACCCGTGCTGCAGCAGGACAGATATCTAGGTAAAATCCGTTGCAATTTTGAAAAACACAGTCTTTTTCGCTCAAGACTAACTCTACGTCTCACACTCTCGTCACAGATACTTTAAGTTGCCATGGTTTTCTCCTCGTTGGTATTCCTGTATCTGTTTCTGCCCTGTAGTCTGATCCTTTATTACTTCTTTGGCTCCAAATTCCGTCATGGGTTAGGGGCTGATGGAACGACTGATTCTGGCGCGCCGACGGAAGCCCAGAACTACCTCCTGATCGCTGTCAGTTTGTTTTTTTATGCATGGGGAGAGCCCGTCTGGGTTTGTTTGCTCGTGCTGACGGCTGCAGTCGATTGGTTTGCAGCACTTTGGATGGAGCGCACTCGCGGTACAAATGGCCCCAAGTTTGCGCTTGCGCTGTCGCTCGTATCCAATTTGTCACTGCTTGGGGTCTTCAAATATAGCGACTTCGTTGTAGATAACGTCAATACGGCCTTTGGTGCGTCGTTTAATTTGCCAGGGTATGCACTCCCGATTGGCATTTCTTTTTATGTGTTTCAAACCCTCTCTTATTCAGTGGATGTGTATCGAGGTGAGGTACGTGCGCAGCGCCGCTTTATGGATTTCTTGCTCTTTGTCAGTCTCTTTCCGCAGCTGGTCGCAGGCCCTATTGTTCGTTACGTGCACATTGCCGCAGAGGTTCGTGGTCGCCGGCACTCGTGGGATTTGTTTAGCAGGGGCTTGCATCGTTTATGCGTTGGGTTGTTCAAGAAGGTGTTCATCGCTAACGTGGCGGGCGAGTGGGCACAGCGCACAATGGGCGGGGATCTGACGCTGTTGTCTACCGGAGACGCCTGGTTGGGTCTGGCGATGTTTACCTTACAAATCTACTTTGACTTTTCTGCCTACTCGGATATGGCGATTGGTCTGGGCATGATGTTTGGTTTTCATTTTCATGAAAACTTTAACTATCCCTACATTTCAAAGTCTGTGACAGAGTTTTGGCGACGCTGGCATATCTCGCTCAGTACCTTCTTCAGGGATTACGTCTACATTCCGCTGGGAGGACGTGCACATCGTCCCTACAGGAACCTTTTCATCGTCTGGGGCTTAACTGGGTTTTGGCATGGGCCGAGTTGGAACTTTATGCTTTGGGGGCTGTACTTCGGTGTTTGGATTGCCATAGAGCGCATTTTCTTGAGCCGACTACTCGAGAGGCTCCCAGCGGTTTTCGGGCACCTCTATCTGTTGTTTATCGTGACCCTTGGATGGGCGTTGTTTTACTTTACTGATTTGCAGCAGTTGCGAGACTTTTTGATGGTTTTGTTCGCCGTGAATGATGTGCCGCTGGTGGGTGAGCAAACGATAGCTGACCTACAAAGCCATTCGCTCTGGTTGCCGTTTGCGGTGATCGCCTGCACACCGATCGCACCTTGGTTATCCTCCTATGTAATGCGGTTTGGTGTCATACGCGCTGTTGCGACCTGGCGACCTGTTGCGACACTAGGCTTGGATGCTGTCCTGTTGCTGTCCTGCACGGCACTCTTAGTTGGGCAGAGCTACAACCCATTTTTATATTTTCGGTTTTGATGGATCAGCCCAAACAAGCTCCGAGCAGTGCACACCCACATGTAAGTCGATGGACTCGGATTGTGCATGGTGCATTGATCAGCTTATTGCTAATGGTTTTAGGTATTCTCTTTCTCGCAGAACATGAGTCACGTCAAACTGTCTCTGAGACCGAGAATCGTCGTCTTGCTACTTGGCCAGAGGTAACGCAAGAGAGTGTGCTGGATGGTAGTTTTGCACGCGGCATTGAGGCGTACGTCGCTGATCATTTTCCTCTGCGCGAATACTTCACCCAGCTTGCGACGCTCGTAAAGACTCACCGAGGTCTTGCGCCGGATGGTCGTATTGTGCAGGTTAAAGGTGGTGAGTCCGGTTTTGAGGATGTTAACAGCTGGGCAAAGCCTCAAGTCGCTTCCGAGCAAGAGGACCCTCCTAAGGAGGCCGCCCCTGAGACTGAGGTCGCCCTAGTTACGCCTGGCCTAGACCGTGAAACGAGCCTTCCGTCTGGGGGCACCGAACGTGTGGATACCGTGTCCGAGCAGACCACTGTCGCGGTCTCAGACTCGACTCAGACTCCTGCCCTAGAAGAGCCTAAACCGGCTCCCACACCAGCGCCTACCCCGACGATACCGGCGCCCGTCGCGGCACCCACACCTAAGCCCACCCCGGTACCCGCACCAGTGGCCAGTAACAAGCCATTGAATGTGGTTGGTGGAGTCCTGTTGCATGAGGGGCAGGCTCTGTTCATGTTCGGAGGGACAGACAAGGCTGCGCAGGGCTATGCCAATGCTGTGAATACGTGGGTCGACCTGGTTGCCAAGCCAAATAATATGCAAAGTGTGAGTGTCGTTGTCACGCCCACTAGCAGCCACTTTTATCTTCCCCCCGCTGCGCGCGCCCGTACAACCTCGGAAGCACAGAATTTAGGTGCAATGAAGGGCGCACTGAATTCTGAGGTACGGTTTGCAGACGTGATTTCTGAAATGCAAGATCATACGGCCGAGCCGATGTTTTTTAAATCAGACCATCATTGGACGGGTTTGGGTGCTTACTACGCGTATCGTGCTTGGGCAAATGTGATGGGCATCACGCCATTAGAGTTGTCTGCCTTTGATAAGCGCTCGGTGGCCGGCGTCGCTGGTTCGTTTTGGAGTTTGACACAGGCGCCTGAATTGAGGCAGGCGGACAAAGTATCTGACTATTATGTGCCGACCACAGTCACCGTTAAGAGCACGCAGTATGTTGGTCCGGAACAGAAGACACCAGCACCCCACGAGTTCTTTGCAGAGAAAAGCCGTGGCTACATCGTATTTTTAGGAGGAGATGTGCCGTTACTGGTGGGAACGACGAACGCGGGCACGGGAAGAACGGCACTTGTGGTTAAGAACTCGTATGGCAACGCTTTCGCACCTTACTTATTACCGCATTTCGATAAAGTAGTTGCAGTTGACTATCGGTACGTGTTTCGTAATATCCAAGATATCGTGAAGGCCTTCGGTGTAACCGACCTTGTGTTCGTGAATGCGACGATCACAGCGAACTCAGGCCCGCACCAAGAGCGTATGCGTCAAGTGGCCCGCGGCACAAGCACCGCATGGCAAACTGAGGCTGAGAAGCGTCGTATCAAACAGGAAGAAGCCGCCGCGGCAGCAGCAGCCTCCAAGAGCGCTGCGCCCAGTCAATGACCCCAGCGAGGTCTAGGAGCTAAACATGAAGCAACGCCAAACTACCACCTTGAACTGGGGTCGGTATGAGATTGCACTCTGGGCGCGACGATACCTGCATTCGGTGTATGTAGCCCTTGCTTTGCTCCTTGGGCCGTTCGCATATGCGTCGGCGCAAACCATGCCGCTGGCCTTTAAACACGGTGATAAGGTGGTCTGGCTCGGCGATAGCATTACGGCGGCCTACACCTATGGACGCTACATCGAAACCTTTTTTCTCTTACGGCGCCCTGACTTAGATTTGACCTTTATCAATGCGGGAATCGGAGGGCATTCGGCATTCGATGGCCTTAATCGCTTGGACAGGGATGTACTCGTACATCGTCCTACAGTTGTCGTGATTAACTTTGGGATGAATGATGCAGCCTATCCCTCAAACAGTCCGCACGCCGCATTTATTCAAAATATCCAAACGATGATTGCACGCCTGCGCGAGGGCGGGGTTAAGCGCATTATTTGGGTTGAACCGAGCCCAGCTAATATTGCCGGCGTTGCGCCTCCTTCAAAACTGATTGATCGACAAAAGCAGCTGGAGCGATTGGTGTCTGCAATGCAAGCGCAGACGGTAGAGGCTGATGTCCTAAAAGTGCAATGGCAGCAATCCCTTAAAAATGCGTTGGCGCTAACCGTGTCGTCACCCGATGTAAAGTTGATTCCAGATCGTATTCATCCGAGTGCATTAGGTCACGCGTTGATGGCAGTCGAGTTCTTAAAGCAAATTGGCGCCAATATGAATGCGTCCTTCATACAAAGCACTGTTTCCGATAACAGCGTTGAAACACAATTCTTTCCTGCTGGAGAGAGCGATCGCAAGCCAATGAAGTTGCAGATGCCCCTGGGACGAGGTAAGAGTGTGTCGGTGGATATTAGTATGGCCTTGCCGCCAGTTCCATTTGCGCTGAGCCAAACACAAATTAAGTTAGTTGCGAGTGCTGAGCTTGACGCATTACGCTCGCTCGTCTGGCGGGTGAGTGGCTTAGAGGGAAAGGTGCGCTATAACGTTGCAATCGATGGCTCGTCGGTCGGTCGTTTTACTGGCGATGAACTGGCGCGTGGCGTTGATGTCATGCGCGAGGCCGAGACCCGAACTCCTCTTAGCCCACTAGCGCGTAAAAATCTCGAGGCCTGCTCACTAAAAACGGGTTACGTGTTTGTGAACGACTATGAATGTCTCTACGACATGATCGTGAAACGTGATGTGCTGCAAGCTGCAACACGTGCAGATAGAATTCGCGA
>CAMCWG010000160.1 GCA_945882005.1 Bordetella parapertussis | reverse complement strand
GAGGTCGCCCAAGCAAAGAGTGCTCTGCCTGCCACAAAAACGTGGCAACAAAAACAGTCAAGCCGTACGCATTTATAGGCTAAATCCTGCGATTTGTCTATCTACGTCTTCGAATTTACAATTAGTTTGCTAATACGATGCTGCAAATCTTCAGGCTCGACTTGACCAAGAATTGTGTCGAATACGCTGCCATCTTCTGTCAAAAGAACAGTAAATGGCAGGCCTCCCGCAGCATTTCCGAGGGCTCTTACCATTGCAATCCCAGCATGACCCGCAACCACAAGTTGATAAGATACGGGTATTTTAGATACAAATTGCTTGATATTAGCTTCTGTATCGATACCAATTCCAACAAAACCAAGTTTTGGTGAGTTTTTCGCGATTGCATCCAAATAAGGCATCTCTTGCACGCAAGGCGCGCACCACGTTGCCCAAAAATTCACCACTGTTGGACGCCCTAAATACGCACGTAGCGCGATGGTTTGCCCGTCCAAGTCGGGTAGGCTCGCTTCATAGAAGGCCGCTGGATCTGCTTTGGCTAAAGCGTTACTGGCTGGCTGCGCTCCGATTGCGCGGTTCGCAGCGGGCGCCCTGCTTGACGACGACTTCCAGGCGAACCACGCCGTACCAAGCATCGCGGCTAGCCCACCTGCACCAAACAGAAATGTTCTTCGTTTCATAAGACACATCATAGCGTCAGATCACTGCAATACTGCGACACAAACCACCTTAAACGCAACGCACTCTCCCTCTACAATGCGCGTAGGAGATTCGTCATGCATCTGCATATTTTGGGAATTTGTGGCACGTTCATGGGCAGCCTAGCGCTCATCGCTCGTGCGGCCGGTCATCGCGTCACGGGCTGTGACGCCGGTGTCTACCCCCCGATGAGCACACAGCTCGAGGAGCAGGGCATTGCGCTTATTGAGGGCTTTGAGGCCGATCAGCTCGCACTCAAGCCAGACCTCTTTGTGATTGGCAACGTGGTCACGCGCGGCAACCCCTTGATGGAAGCGATTCTGGATGCCGGCCTATCCTATACGTCCGGTCCTCAGTGGCTCGGCGAACACATATTGCAAGGCCAGCACGTCCTCGCCGTCGCTGGCACTCATGGCAAGACGACAACGAGTTCAATGCTTGCTTGGATTCTTCACTATGCCGGCAAGCAGCCTAACTTTTTAATCGGCGGCGTTGCCCCAGGCCTTGAGGTGTCAGGCAGATACGACCCTGCGCAGCCGCTTTTTGTGATTGAGGCCGATGAGTACGACACCGCTTTTTTCGACAAGCGCTCAAAGTTTGTGCACTATCGGCCCAAGACCGCCATTTTGAACAACCTTGAATACGATCACGCGGATATCTTCCCGGATCTTGCCGCAATCGAAACACAGTTTCATCACCTCGTGCGCACGATTGCACGCTCCGGTCAGGTGATTGCCCCGGTCGGCGAAGAGGCACTCGACCGCGTATTAGCTCGAGGTTGCTGGGCCGAACTTGTACGCACAGGACAAGAGGGTGGCTGGCATACACGCGAAGTGAGCCCTCTGTCCTTCGAGATCAAACGTGACAACACTGTCTACGGCCTCGTCCAGTGGACACTCACGGGCGCGCACAACCGCAATAATGCCTTGGTTGCCATTGCAGCAGCCGCGCATGTTGGGGTCGAGCCAAGTATAAGCGTCGAAGCACTGTCTGCTTTTACGGGTGTCAAACGCCGTATGGAAGTCCGAGGCACAGTGCGCGACATCACGGTTTACGATGATTTTGCGCACCACCCTACTGCAATCCGAACAACGCTTGATGGCTTACGTGCTCAGATTGGGAAGCAGCGCATCCTCGCCGTTCTGGAGCCGCGCTCCAACACAATGAAACTTGGCACGATGGCCGCACGGTTGCCGCAAGCGCTTGAGCCCGCCGATCTAGTGTTTTGCTTTGGTCAGCTTGAGGGCAAGCAGGCCTTGGGTTGGGATCCAACAGAGGTCCTTGCTCCGCTCGGAGCACGCATGCAGGCGCACCATGACATCGATTCGCTGGTGCAGGCGATCGTCAGTGCCGCGCAGCCAAACGATCATATTCTCATCATGAGTAACGGCGGCTTCGCTGGCGTGCACGCCCGCCTGCTCGACGCACTCACTCGCCAGCACTAAAGCGGGTATCACACAGCATCACCGGACATCATATGTACGTTTTGTTTGAAGAAGAAGGCACGTTCAAGACTGGACACATCATGTCCGAGTCGGATGCTGCTCTGCAAGTTGAGTCTGAGTCAGGCAAACGGAGCAAAATAAAGCGCGCCAATTGTTTATTTACTTTTGCGAGCCCAGCGCCAGATGTCTTGATGCCCGAAGCACAGCGGCTTTCAGAGGAAATTGAGCTGCAGTTTTTGTGGGAGTGTGCGCCTCAGGACGAGTTCGATGTTGAAACGCTTGGTACCGACTACTTCGGTCACCCGGTCAACACACTAGAAAAAACAACTCTGCTCCTGCGTCTGCACAGTGCGCCTATTTATTTTCACCGTCGAGGCCGCGGTCGCTACCGCCCCGCTCCACCCGAAATCCTGACCGCAGCCCTTGCGGCACAAGAAAAAAAACAACGACAAGCGGCTGAAATGGCTGCTTGGGCCGATGAGATTATTGCTGGTCGTTTGCCGCAAGCGATCGCAGACTCCGCGATGGCACTGATCACCCGGCCAGATAAAAATTCACAGGCGTGGAAGGCACTGGATGCGGCAGCCACCGCTTTGCAAAAACCGCCCGAGCGTGTGCTCCTTGAACTTGGTGCCTGGCCGCATGCTCTGGCGCTGCACAAGGGCCGCTTTATCGCAACGCACTTCCCTCGTGGAACGGAATTCCCTGCCGAGACCTTGCCCTCTTTTGACGGTGAACTGCCTCTTGCCGATGTCGTTGCCTATTCGGTTGATGACATCACGACGACCGAAATCGACGACGCCCTGTCTGTAACCGTTTTGCCGGATGGCAACGTAACGGTTGGCATTCACATCGCTGCACCCGGCTTGTCCGTGACACGCGATAGCGCCTTTGACAAATTGGCGCGCGCACGGATGTCCACAGTCTATATGCCTGGCGACAAAATCCCCATGCAACCCGACGCCGTGATTGCCGCCTATTCGCTCGACGCAGGTCGCCCCACACCCGCCGTATCGCTTTACGTCACAGCTAATCCGCAGACAGGCGAAATCCTGTCACACGAAAGCAAGGTTGAACGTGTCTCGGTACGCGAGAACCTGCGCCATAACGCGCTCGATCAAGACATCACCGAAGAGGCCCTAGCTGACCCAGCGGCGACACTCCCCTACAATGACTGGATTCGTCCGCTTTGGGCGCTCGCACTTTCACTAAGCAAACAGCGGGATATTGTTCGTGGCAAGACTGAGAACAACAACCGGGTGGAATACAGCTTTTATGTGGACGGGGATCCAGACGACCCTGAGACTCCCGTGCGGATCGTGCCGCGCATGCGTAATGCCCCCCTCGATCGACTTGTCGCGGAATACATGATTCTTGCCAATAGCACCTGGGGCGGTCTGCTCGCAGCCAATGGCCTGCCGGGCATTTATCGCTCACAACAAGGCGGCCGCGTGCGCATGAGCACACATGCGCTGCCACACGAGGCTATCGGTGTCGCCCAATACGCGTGGTGCACGTCTCCGTTAAGACGCTATGTCGACTTAGTGAATCAGTGGCAAATCATCGCAGCGATTGTGCACGGCATCTCGGCGCCCTTGGTAGCTCCCTTCAAACCCAAGGATGCAGACCTATTTGCCATCATCGGTGGGTTCGAGGCGCAATACACAGCGTGGCATGATTTCCAAAATAGCTTGGAGCGCTTTTGGTGCCTGCGCTGGTTGCGGCAGCAGCAAATCACAGAGTGCTCGGCAACCGTGCTGAAAGAGGATCTGGTGCGCCTAGACAATGCCCCGCTTGTGTTTCGTGTAAGTGGGCTCCCACAGATTGAACGCGGCGAGGTGGTGACCTTGCAAATTCTTTCCACTGATGAACTGACCCTTGAGGTCGACTGCCGTTACGTTGCCGCGCAAACAATATGACACCGCAGACAACGCCTTTGACCCCAAACTTAGCGGCCGACTGGTCCTTGGGTCAGCGTCGCTTTTTATACTGGGCTGTTTCGTTGTCGATTCTTGCGCATAGTGCGATTCTTGCCTGGAACATCTCGACAGCACCTTCCATACAACCATTACCCTCCGAAATGGAAGTGATTATGGTCAATGCGCAGACCGATAGTGCACCCGCTCTCGCGCGCCTGTTTGCGCAAGCCAACGTAGATGGCGGCGGGGATTCCTCTAAAGGCTATAGCTCCAGCCAACTCGTCCACGGGGGTGATTCACCCGACAACCTGATGCTTGAGGCGCTCGTAAAGAAAAGACTGCAACTCGAAGCACAGCAGCAAGAACTCCTCACACTTTTAAAAGCGCAACAGGCGGTACAAGAAGGTCGTCCGAATGAACACTTTCTGAAAGACACGGATCTAAATGGATCCGACCAGGATGATCAAGAAGCGATTATGCGGAACAATCGTATTGCGGTAATCACGCAACAGATCCAAGAGTACAGTGAACGACCGCGCAAACACTTTGACGCCCCGTCTGCGCTCCAAACTACGTATGCGCCTTACATCGATCAATGGCGTCGTCGCGTTGAGCAGATCGGTACACAGCACTACCCAAAGGGCGTGGGTGACAAGGTATACGGTACGGTGCAAGCCACGATCACGATTCGCGCAGATGGATCCATCGCAAACATTCAGATCAACCGCCCGTCTGATAAGGCGTTACTTAATCAAGCCGTGCGCCGCATTGCCCAGCTCGCCGCGCCCTTCGCCACATTTCCGCAAGACATGGCAGGTCAAATCGACGAGCTCGTTTTGACGCGTACCTGGCACTTTGTAAACGGATCGGTTACCACGAAATGACAAGTTCTCACTCCCCCACTTTATGCGCTGTCGTTGGCAACCCCATCGAACATAGCCGCTCACCCGCCATTCACCAGCAATTCGCTGAGCAAACCGGCATCACACTGCGCTACGACCGGATTCTGTCACCGCTTGATGGCTTCGCGCGCACGGTAGGCGAGTTTTTTGGCTCGGGTGGCCGAGGGCTGAATATCACGGTGCCCTTTAAGCTAGAAGCCTGGGAGCTCGCCCGCATGCATTTGAGCCAGCGGGCCACATTGGCGCAAGCAGTCAATACGCTGTGGACCGAGCAAGGCGCACTATATGGGTGCAATACGGATGGAGTCGGACTTGTTCAGGACTTACAGCGACTCGCTGCACTGAACACGGATACACGCGTCCTGTTAATTGGCGCGGGCGGTGCCGCACGCGGTGTGCTGGGGCCTCTTCTAGATGCTGGATGCGCCAGACTCCACGTGATCAACAGGACGGCGATGCGTGCACATGAACTCATTGCGCAACACCAAAAGGTATCCCCTGTTGCGCCATACAAACTCACTGCGGGCAGCTTAGAGGAAGTAGGTCGACCCGAAAGCTGGGACCTCGTCATCAACTCAAGCTCCAGTAGTCTTAGCGGCGAGGCGCCAGCGGTTGCGCCCCACCTGTACGCAAAAAATGCCTGGGCCTATGACATGATGTATGGTGCAAATGCGACACCCTTCATGCTGCAAGCGCAGCGTAACGGTGCAGCCCAGACAAGCGACGGGCTAGGCATGCTGGTCGGGCAAGCAGCCGAAAGCTTTTTCATCTGGCATGGCGTAAGGCCAGACATAATTCCCGTACTTTCCGGTCTACGTGCTGCAATCTCTGAGAGTCACTAGGCATTACACTAAGGCTTATGCAAACTGCACGCCGCTATCTCGCCCGCGAAATCTACCGATCCACCTCGGTCGTTTTAATTGCTTTGCTTGGGCTCTTTACGTTCTTTACGCTTGTCGATGAACTCGACTCCGTGAGCGCACGTTTTCCGTTATCAGCACTGTTTTATCTGCAAGGGCTATCCCTGCCCACTCGCCTCTATGATTTGCTGCCGATTGGTTTGCTGATTGGGGCCATTCTGGCTCTTTCAGGTCTGGCACAACGCAACGAGCTCGTGATTTTACGAGTCTCCGGCGTCAGCGGCATGGGGCTATTGCGCATGCTCTGGACAGTATCGATACCAATCATCTTGGGCGCGCTTGTTCTCTCTGAGTTTTTAACACCCCTTGCGGAAATCAAAAGTAGTGAGGTCAACCTGCTAATGCGCGGACGAGTCGAAGGCGGCCGTTTGGCGAGCGGCTATTGGTTTAAGGAGCCCACACGAAATGGCGGAACGCGCGTGATTAACGTCGGAAAATTACTCGCGTCCGGTAACGTTGAAAACCTGTCGATCTATGAGTTTCCAGACGGACTCACTTTATCGGTCATGACTCAGGCTAAGTCAGGAAGGTTCCTTAAAGGCAAACTTGAAATGCAGGACGTCGTCGAAACCCACATCGACGCAAACATCAAAAATGTTCTGGCTGATGCTAAGGTCACAGGACAACCCGCAGCAACGGTCAAACAATTACCGCAACAATCCATCGATACGACCTTAAGCAGCGAGCGCCTCGTTGCACGCATTCTGACTCCTGAACGGATGTCCCTGGTCGCTTTACACGACTACATCGACTACTTAGATCGCAACCAATTACAAGCAGATCGGCAAATCGTGGCTGTCTGGAGAAAAATGGCGTACCCCTTCACCTTACTGGTGATGCTCACGATCGCCGCGCCCATTAGCTTTATGCAAACACGTCGGGGTGGGGTCGGTGCGAAGGTGTTTTTAGGTATATTGCTTGGCACCGGTTTTTTCATGATCAATCAACTCGCGCTAAACGTCAGTTTGCTGTTTAACTGGCCTCCCGTAGTCACGGCACTTCTACCTAACGTTGGTGCCATGATTCTTGCACTCACAGCAGTGTTTGTT
>CAMCWG010000159.1 GCA_945882005.1 Bordetella parapertussis | reverse complement strand
AAGATGCGCATCAATGGATCTTCAAGAGAAAGATAGAAGCGAGAAGATCCTGGATCACCCTGCCGCCCCGCACGACCGCGAAGCTGATTATCAATACGACGCGATTCGTGACGCTCAGTGCCAATGATGCGCAAACCGCCAGCTGCCTTAACGCGATCATTCAGCGGCTGCCACTCTTGGCGAATCACATCGATCTGCGCTTGTTTGTCTGACTCGGACAACGCCTCGTTGGCGCGTACCGCTTCAATCTGCTTTTCAATGCTGCCACCCAACACAATATCCGTTCCACGTCCGGCCATGTTGGTTGCAATCGTAATGTTTCCGGGCTTACCGGCTTGGGCAACGATCTCAGCCTCACGCGCATGTTGCTTCGCGTTCAGCACCTCGTGACGCAGGCCCGAGTTGCTCAACATTCCCGACAGCAATTCCGAGTTTTCAATGCTTGTCGTGCCCACTAGCACGGGCTGGCCACGCTCTTGACAGTCACGGATATCTGCCTCGATCGCCTTGAACTTTTCAAGCGCAGTTTTAAAGATCTGATCGTTCTGATCCGCGCGCACCATCGGACGGTTAGTAGGCACAATCACAGTTTCAAGACTGTAAATCTCTTGGAATTCGTAGGCCTCTGTGTCCGCTGTTCCGGTCATACCAGACAGTTTTTCGTACATCCGGAAAAAATTTTGAAACGTGATGGAAGCGAGCGTCTGGTTCTCTAACTGAATCTTCGCACCCTCTTTCGCTTCCACGGCCTGATGTAAACCATCAGACCATCGGCGTCCCACCATCAGGCGACCGGTGAACTCATCAACAATGACAACTTCACCTTCCTGAACCACATAATGCTGGTCGCGATGAAATAAGTTGTGCGCACGCAGTGACGCCATCAAATGATGCATCAAACTAATATTGCGCGGCTCATATAAAGATTGCCCTTCTGGCAACAAGCCCAAACGCGTTAAAACACCTTCGGCCTGCTCGTGACCGGACTCAGATAGAAACACTTGATGGTTTTTTTCGTCGACCCAGTAATGCCCCTCTGGTTCCGGCTCTTGCGGCTTGGGCTCAGACGCCATCCGGGTGAGCAACGGCGGCACAGCGTTCATGCGAACGTACAGTTCTGTGTGATCTTCTGCCTGCCCAGAAATAATCAAGGGCGTACGCGCCTCGTCGATCAGGATCGAATCAACCTCGTCGACGATTGCGTAGACGAGGGCACGCTGACGCCGGTCTTCAACACGGTACTCCATGTTGTCGCGCAGATAATCAAAGCCAAATTCGTTGTTCGTACCGTAGGTAATGTCAGCGCGATACGCAGCAATCTTTTCTTCATTCGATTGCTGTGGAACAACCACACCTACACTCAGACCCAAGAAGTTATATAGCCGCCCCATCCATTGGGCGTCGCGTCGAGCCAAATAGTCGTTCACCGTCACGACATGCACACCGCGTCCGGTCAACGCGTTCAGGTAGACGGGCAGCGTTGCCATCAGTGTCTTACCTTCGCCGGTGCGCATCTCTGCAATCTTGCCGGAGTGCAACACCATGCCGCCAATCAACTGTACATCGAAGTGCCGCATGCCAAAGACGCGAACACCAGCCTCTCTCACGACAGCAAACGCCTCGGGCAGTATCGAGTCAAGCGTAGTGCCTGCCTGAACCCGCGCACGAAAATCGTCGGTCTTTGCCTGCAACTCCGTATCAGACAAAGCCTGCATCTGAGGTTCGAGCGCATTGATCTGATTGACCTGACGACGCAATTGCTTCAGTAGGCGATCATTTCGTGTACCGAATATTTTTTTAAGCAGAGAAAGCATGCGTATGAGACCCGGGCAAGTTTACGTGGCTGTCACGCAAACGTAACTAAGAAAATATTAGCAAACGCCTAAAAACAATGGCGACAAGTAGATCAGTTTAACGCAGGCGTGGTCGCCATGTGACGCCAGACGATCCAACCGACAAGGGCTGGGTGGCAGACTGTTCGGTGGCCATCGGCTGCCCAGCCAAAAACACGCGCGGATCAAGCGGCCGGTCGTCTTGTCTGACCTCAAAGTGGAGATGTGGCCCGGTCGATAAGCCCGTTGAGCCCACCCGTGCGATTAACTGTCCGCGGGTGACCAGCTGCCCTTGCTTGACCAGAATCACTTTGGCGTGCGCATAACGTGTGATGAGACCGTCACCGTGATCGATCTCGAGCATATTGCCAAAGCCGCGATGCTGGGTCACCGTACGCACAATCCCACCAGACGCCGCGCGTATGGGAGTCCCTTCCGGTGCACTAAAGTCAAGACCTTCGTGCATGCTCATTTGGCCATTAAACGGGTTACGTCGCCAGCCATATGATGAGCTTAAATAGGGATAGGATTCAATCGGCATGGCTGTCGGTAACCGGGCAACAGTAGCTGCCTGCTCAGTGACTGCGAGGTCTAACATGGAAAAGTAATCGCTTTGACGCGTCACGCGCGCCTGCACAGCGTTGATCTGACTCTCAAGCTCAGAAAGTGGACGCACATGCGGTCCTGCCGGCAGCGGAACCCACAAATCGTCCAACACAACAGCCGCTTCGGGCGCATCGGACGCGACCGCTACATCCCCCTCAGGCAAGCCGGCCACCTTCGCAACCCTTTGGCCTAGCCCATCCAGTCGTTTGATAGTGGCCTGCAATTCACCTACCTTGGTTGCCAGAAGCTGCACTGTCTGGCTATCCGCCGAGCTCGGAGCAGTTAAGGGCGGCGCCACGGAAGCAACCACCAGGGCGGACGGCTGAGTTTCGGGCTGTAGCTTCCACACAATACGCTGCAAACCCGCTCCAGCGATCAGTGTAGCGACGAGTAAGAGCCCGACCAACAACACCAATCGGCTAACACTTAGCGTAATTGGTGCATACTGATCTTGTCGCGAAGGCATAATTATTAACTTCATCTACTTCCTTTACCTATGGCAAGCCCACCACCTCGCAAGACGCGCTCTACGTCCCCCTCAGGCAGCGCCCACTTGATCGGCTGGCTAGGCCATGACTCGCAAGCAGCGAGCGTTTTAGCGACCGCACAATTGCACTTAAAAGTCCGAGCAGCGATTGGTGAGGCAATTCCACCCGCAATGCGAGGCGCTTTTGAGGTGATCAGACTCGAGGCGCACGCCCTGACACTTATGGTTTCGAGTGCAGCCTTCGCTGCAAAGTTCCGTCAAATTGCACCGAGAGTAACTACTCACTTGCAATTATCTGGCTGGAATGTCAATGAAATAAAGCTACGTGTTCAAGGCGGGCTTGGCCTACCCGATACAAAAAAACCGGAAAAAGAAGCGCGGGCCTTAGACCAACAAGACCTGCAAGCGTTTGAAGAGTTGAATAAGAATTTGAGACCCGGACCACTCGCTGATGCCGTGGCCCGGCTACTCGCCCATCACCAGCCCGATCAACAGGCGGTCAAGCCAGCTTCCATTCCTGACGAAACGCCGCAGGCGCCTCTGCCACGGACGAGTAAGTAACCAATTCCCAGGCATCTTGCTGAGCCAGCAATGCACGCACAAGTTGGTTGTTAATTGCATGCCCCGATTTGCACGCGACGTATCGAGCGACGAGGGGTTTGCCGATTAAATACAGATCGCCAACCGCATCCAAAATTTTGTGCTTAACAAACTCATCGTCGTAGCGAAGGCCATCCGCATTTAGCACACGGTACTCGTCCATCACGATGGCATTATCGAGACTGCCTCCACGGGCCAAGCCTGCGGACCGTAACGCTTCAACCTCGTTCACAAAACCAAAGGTGCGCGCACGGGCAATCTCTTTCACATACGAGTGCGTTGCGAAATCAATCTCAGCAAAACTGGCAGTCGAATCAATGGCTGGATGATGAAAATCAATTGAAAACGCTAAAGAAAAACCTTCGTGTGGCTCAAGGCGCGCCCATTTGGCCTGATCGCCCTCACCTTCACGGATTTCAATTGGCTTGAGGACACGCAAAAACTGTTTTGGTGCAGTCTGCTCTTCAATGCCTGCTGAGCGCAATAAGTACACGAAAGTTGCTGCGCTACCGTCCATGATAGGGACTTCTTCGGCGGTCAGATCAACATGCAGATTATCAATGCCCAAACCAGCCAATGCAGACATCAGGTGTTCGACCGTTGAAACACGGGCGGCACCTTGGCCAAGAACTGAAGCCATACGGGTATCTTTGACCATGCCCGCCTGTGCCGGCAGGTCGACGACCTCAGGCAAGTCTATCCGGTGGAACACGATACCCGTATCAGGAGCTGCTGGCCGTAAGGTCAGTTCAACCCGTCGACCGGAATGCAGGCCAACCCCAGTGGTCTTTACGAGCTGTTTGATCGTGCGCTGGCGAAACATATAGGCGGCCTAACCTCTTCAAAACTTAGCAAATTGTACTTTTTTTTTGCAAACATTGCACTGCACAACATGCCAAAACAACCCAAAATTACAAGCGAAACCACACACGGGTCTGGGGAGAACCCGTGCGTGACGCCAGCACCCAGACTGGGCACTAGCTAAGGGAGCAATCGACGCGGCTTAGTCAGCTTGGCGGCGCAGGAAAGCTGGAATATCGTAATGCTCCATTCCGGCCGTTTCCAAGGCACGAACCTGAGCCGATGCTTGACTACGCGGATTACGTAATACAGACGGGACAGCGAAGTCCTGCTGCTGACCACCAACCGGCATATTGTCCGTACCTGTGCGTTGAACTTCAAACGTGTCCACATCCGATACGATGTGCGGACGACTCTGCCCACGACCCAAACCAGTTGCGACGACCGTCACACGCAAGTTGTCTCCCATCGAATCACCATAGGCCGTACCAAAAATGACTGTCGCCTCTGGTGAAGCAAAGCCACTGATGTGGTCCATGATCGCGCGGGTTTCTTTCATCTTGAGCGAAGAGCTTGCAGTAATGTTCACCAACACACCGCGTGCGCCGTTCAAGTCGACACCTTCGAGTAACGGACACGCGACGGCTTGCTCTGCAGCAAGTTTTGCGCGATCTGGTCCAGAGGCAACGGCAGTACCCAACATCGCCTGACCCTGCTCGCCCATAATCGTCTTCACGTCTTCAAAGTCGACGTTCACGTTACCTTCAACGTTGATGATCTCGGCGATACCAGCGCAAGCATTGTGCAATACATCGTCCGCTGCCTTGAAACAATCTGACTGCGTTGCATCCTCGTCCATCAGGTCATAGAGGTTCTCGTTGAGAACCACGATCAACGAGTGAACATATTTAGACAACTCAGAAATGCCCTCTTCGGACATCTTCATCCGCTTGTGACCTTCAAAAGAAAAAGGCTTGGTCACCACACCAACAGTCAAAATGCCCAGTTCTTTAGCCACTTCAGCAACTACGGGGCCTGCCCCGGTTCCCGTACCACCACCCATTCCGGCCGTAATAAAGACCATGTTGGCTCCGCTTAACGCCGAACGAATTTCTTCGCGAGCGAGCTCGGCGGCAGCACGACCTTGATCAGGCTTGGCACCGGCACCCAAGCCAGTGCGGCCTAAACGAATTTGCACAGGCGCATTTGTTGCAGCCAACGCTTGCGCATCAGTGTTGCAGCAAATGAAATCTACCCCCTGGACACCGGACTTGATCATGTGGGCCACAGCGTTGCCGCCTGCACCACCGACACCGACCACCTTGATGACCGTGCCTTTATTTGCGTTATCTAACATTTCAAACATCATGATTGACTCCCTCAAGTCTAAATAAGTAAACGTTTCTAAGTCCCCAACTACTTTTTAGAAATCGCTTCAAACTCGCCGCCGACTGTGCCCGCGCCGGGTTTGAAACGCCTCTCCAACAGACTGGGCGAACAGCGATACCCAGTCCTTTCGGTGCCCGAAGGCTCCAAAATCAATGCATAAACCACTCTTTCATGCGCGCCAAAATCGCCTTAAAACTTCCCGTCTGCTGCGTGACCTTACGGCCACGCAATCTCTGCATGCGCGCTTCACCTAGTAGACCCATCACAGTCGAGAAGCGCGGATTGCGCATCACGTCCGCCAAACTGCCGTTGTACTCAGGTACCGCAAGACGTGCCGGCTTCAAGAACACATCCTCGGCAAGCTCAACCATCCCTGGCAACATGGAGGTACCCCCTGTCAACACAATGCCAGATGAAAGCAAGTCTTCATAGCCTGACTCACGGATTACTTGCTGCACTAACCCAAAGAGCTCCTCGGCGCGCGGCTCGATCACAGCACCTAGCGCCTGTCGCTTGATCAGTTTTGGACCTCGATCTCCAAGGCCAGGCACTTCAACCGTCTCATCAGGATCCGCCAATACTTGTTTAGCGATACCGAACCGCAACTTGATATCCTCTGCATCAGGCGTCGGTGTGCGGAGCATTTGCGCAATATCACTTGTGATCTGATCGCCGGCGATTGGTAAAACGGCTGTGTGTCGAATCGCACCACCGGTATAGATCGCCACATCAGTGGTTCCGCCACCAATATCCACCAGCACCACACCGAGCTCTTTCTCATCAGCGGTTAAGCACGCCAAGCTCGATGCAAGAGGTTGCAAAATCAGATCCTGCACCTCCAGGCCGCAACGGCGCACACACTTCACGATGTTCTGGGCGGCACTTACAGCACCCGTCACAATATGCACCTTGACTTCTAAGCGCAAGCCGCTCATGCCTATCGGTTCGCGGATATCTTCTTGCCCATCGACGATGAATTCTTGCGTCAATACGTGCAAGACCTGCTGATCAGTTGGGATATTGACGGCCTTTGCCGTTTCAATCACCCGGGCAACATCCGTCGCAGTGACTTCTTTGTCTTTCACAGCAACCATGCCGCTCGAATTAAAGCTGCGGATGTGGCTGCCGGCGATCCCGGTGTACACGTCGCGAATCTTGCAGTCAGCCATCAACTCCGCTTCTTCCAAGGCGCGTTGGATCGAGTTGACGGTGGTTTCGATGTTGACAACGACGCCTTTGCGCATGCCGCGCGACTCGTGCTGACCGAGGCCGAGCA
>CAMCWG010000158.1 GCA_945882005.1 Bordetella parapertussis | reverse complement strand
TGACCACGCTCCTTACCCGTAACTTTTAATGTCACCTTTGTACCCAGCTGATCAGACAGAGCTTCTTCAAGCCTTGCAACATCACGAGACACTGGCTTGGTGCGTGATGATTTGGTTGACACACCCTTATCCGCGCGCGTCACGAGTTGCTCGGCATCGCGCACCGACAAGCGCTTTGCAATGATTTGATTTGCAAGTTGGATTTGCGTTGCGGCATCGACAGCCAGCAGCGCACGCGCATGGCCCATTTCAATATCACCAGCGAGCAACATTGTTTGGACTGCACTTGCCAGGTTCAGCAGGCGCAACAAATTGCTGGTTGCTGAGCGCGAACGACCGATTGCTTGCGCAGCTTGCTCGTGGGTCAGGCCGAACTCGTCAAGCAAGCGCTTTACACCCTGCGCCTCTTCAAGCGGGTTAAGGTCTTCGCGCTGAATGTTCTCAATCAACGCCATTGCTGCAGCGTGCTCGTCCGCTACATCTTTAACCAACACTGGAACTTCCGTTAACCCCGCAAGTTGGGCTGCACGAAAACGACGTTCACCCGCAATAATTTCGTAACGTCCTTTACCTGCATCGATCGGTCTAACCAAGATCGGTTGCATGATGCCCTGTACGCGAATTGAGTCCGCGAGCTCGGCGAGCGCACCCTCGTCCATGCGCGTGCGTGGTTGATATTTGCCGGCCTGTAGTTTGTTTACGGCTAAGGTGCTTGGCTGCCCTTGTGGGGTGTCCGCTTGCCCGAGTTGTCCAATGCCGGGGGCGTCTGCACCAAGAAGCGCTTCTAATCCGCGCCCGAGGCCTTTAGGTTTTTTGGTGACCATTTCTATATTTCCGTCGTTGAGCGCGAGCTGGCGCCGTCTAGTGTTTTTGTTTGCTTACGCGCCATTATTCGCACGTACACGTTCGATGACTTCTGCACCAAATGCGATATAGGCTTGTGCGCCACGCGAACTCGGGTCGTAAACCACGCCCGGCATGCCATGGCTGGGCGCTTCAGCTAAACGTACGTTTCTTGGCACAACTGTTTTAAATACTTTGTCACCGAAGTGGGACTCGAGCTGAGCAGACACCTGTTGCTGTAAGGTCACGCGTGGGTCGTACATCACGCGCAATAAGCCAATCAAACTAAGCTCTGGATTGATGTTGCGATGCACACGCTTAATGGTATTGACCAGATCGGACAACCCCTCCAGCGCAAAATATTCACATTGCATGGGGATAATCACTCCATGTGCTGCAGCGAGGCCGTTCAGCGTCAAAAGCGATAAGGTGGGCGGGCAATCAATCAATACAAAATCATATTCTGACGCGACGCTTGCGATCGCCTGTTTTAATTGGAGCTCACGCTCATCCATTCCAACGAGATCGATTTCTGCGCCAGAGAGTTCACGATTGGCCGGCAGAACATCGTAGCCACCGCTCGTAGACGCGACACGTGCTTGTTCAATCGTTGCCTCGCCAATTAGGACGTCATACAAATTGTGGGCAAGGGTGCTCTTATCAATCCCGCTTCCCATGGTTGCATTGCCTTGTGGGTCGAGATCAATCAACAGGACGCGCTGTTTTAACTTTGCGAGGCCGGCTGAAAGATTGATGGCGGTTGTGGTTTTACCCACCCCACCTTTTTGATTGGCGATACAAAAAACTCGCGCATTTACTGAGGTGTTGTTTGTCATGAGTTTTCCGTCCGGTGTAGCCAAACCAAGCAACGCTGGGCTTGCAACTCTGGAACATGTAAAGGTTCTACTTTGCCGATTGACCAGGCTGTCTGTGCCGCGAGCTCTGCAAACTCTTCGTCGGTCGGGCGTGCTTTCATTGCAACGAGGCTGCCCGTGGGCAAGACACGAGCGCCCGAGCTTTTGGCAAAGTCTGACAATGAGGCGAAGGCACGCGATATAACTACATCATATTGTGCCGACAGCGTCTCAATGCGTGCGTGTGTTGCGCTAAGGTTCGTCAAACCCAAGACCCCTCGCATTTGACGCACAAAGGTCATTTTCTTTTCAACGGCATCGACGCAGGTTACCTGGACAGCCGGCAACATGATTGCCAACACAACGCCTGGTAAACCCGCACCCGATCCCACATCTAGCACCAATGGCTCGTGGGTGGCTAAGGCATCAATCGTGCGCTGTATCGGAGACACAACGGCTAAGCAATCTAGGATGTGCTGAGTCAACATTTGCTCAGGGTCGCGAATTGCCGTGAGGTTATAGCTGCGGTTCCAACGCTGTAACTGTTCTACATATTGCAGTAATTGAGCAATTTGTTGACTCGTCGCACGAAGTCCCAGCACCTCACACGCCTTCGCTACGCGCTGGCTATAGGAGCTGGTATCTATTACCGTCTGCATTACTTGGTTGCCGCGGCCACGCCGTAGTGATGGCGTTTGAGGTGAATCAGTAGTAATGAGATTGCAGCGGGGGTCACCCCGGAAATGCGTGACGCCTGACCAACTGTCTCTGGGCGATGCGCCTTAAGCTTTTGTCTCACCTCAAAGGAAAGGCTTGTGATTCCCTCAAAATCAAACTCCTCAGGAATCTCCTGATCCTCGTGGGTTTGTTGCCGCTCTATCTCTTCTTGTTGCCGGGCGATATAGCCTTCATACTTAATCTGTATTTCAACCTGCTCGGCTACCTCTCCTGCAGGAACACCCAGAGGTAGTTCCACCCCGTCGTTATAGGTCATCTGCATCAAAGATAGATAGGAAACGTTGGGGCGCTTGATCAAATCGGATAGCAAGTACTCACGCTCAATCTCTTTGCCCAACACGGCGCGAGCACTGTGCGCAGACATCATGCGAGGATTTACCCAGGTTGACCGCAAGCGTTGCACTTCTTTTTCAACCGCATCTCGCTTTCGGCTAAAAGCATCCCAACGAATATCATCGACCAAACCGAAGGTACGGCCAAGTTCCGTTAAGCGCCAATCCGCATTGTCTTCGCGCAAACTTAGACGGTATTCAGCACGAGAGGTAAACATTCGATAGGGCTCTGTCACCCCTTTTGTGACTAAGTCATCGATCAGAACGCCCATATAGGCCTGATCACGACGCAACACAAAGGGCGTTTCTTCGCGAGCAAAACGCGCCGCGTTAATTCCAGCTAGCAGGCCTTGCGCGGCAGCCTCTTCATAGCCTGTTGTACCGTTAATTTGTCCAGCGAAAAACAGCCCACTTATCAACTTTGTTTCTAAACTTTGTTTTAGTTCACGCGGATCAAAATAATCATATTCAATCGCATAGCCTGGACGAACAATGTGTGCCTGTTCAAGTCCCCGTAACGAACGAATTAGCCCGAGCTGCACGTCAAAGGGTAAGCTGGTAGATACGCCATTTGGATAAATCTCGTGTGTATCTAAACCTTCTGGCTCCAGAAAGACTTGATGAGCGTTCTTATCTGCAAAACGGTGAACCTTGTCTTCAATAGACGGGCAATATCGAGGGCCGACACCCTCAATCACTCCGCTATACATGGGTGATCTATCTAGACCACCTCGAATAATTTCATGAGTGCGTTCATTCGTGTGGGTAACCCAGCACGGCACTTGCTTAGGATGCATTGACGCCGCACCTAAATAAGAAAACACTGGAATTGGGTCTAAGTCACCAGGTTGTTCTTCCAAGATAGCAAAGTTAATACTTCGCCCATCAATTCTTGGGGGTGTACCTGTTTTAAGTCGGCCCTGGGGTAACTGCATTTCTTTCAGTCGACGGCCCAAGGTTGATGCTGACGGATCACCCGCACGACCAGCCGAATAGTTGTTCAAGCCAACATGGACGAGACCATTTAGAAACGTACCAGCAGTCAACACAACGCTGCGCGACCTAAAAGACAAGCCTGTTTGGGTTACTGCACCACAAACCCGGTCGCCTTCTAGAAGCAAATCATCGACTGCTTGCTGAAACAGCCACAGGTTTTCTTGGTTTTCTAACCTGCCGCGAATTGCTTTTCTATATAGAACACGATCTGCTTGTGCGCGTGTTGCACGAACTGCCGGCCCTTTAGAACCATTTAAGATGCGAAACTGTATACCAGCCTCATCTGTCGCAATCGCCATCGCTCCGCCAAGCGCATCGACCTCCTTAACCAAATGCCCTTTTCCAATACCACCAATAGATGGATTGCAGGACATCTGGCCAAGCGTCTCTATATTATGTGTCAGCAAAAGCGTTTTCGCACCACTTCGCGCCGCGGCAAGGGCAGCTTCAGTTCCAGCATGACCGCCACCAACAACGATGACGTCGAAAACGGTTGGATAATCCATTTAATTTAGAGGCAAGTGGGCTTACGTGGGGAACGGATTATAGACCGAGCTATCCGGCGTGGCGATGTTTCACGTGAAACAAAACAATAATGACGTAATGGCTGTGTACAACATTGTGGGTATCTTTACCTGCATAGCGAGCTAGTTCAAGCGAAAGGCTCACAGACCGCCTGAAACACAGGGCGACAAATAAATGCAAGCTTTTAACTCTCTGTGGACAACTAAATAGGCAAGCTCTCTACCGGACGGTTGTTTCACGTGAAACATATTCAGGCAAACCTACTGTCCCTTCAATTTTCTGTGGACATCTATGTAGATAACTATGTGACTATCTTGTTAGTAACTGTCTAACAACCGGGGATAAGTCTATCTCTTTGCAACACCGTAATTTTGAAAGTATTTAGACACCACATATACATACAGGGGCCCTGTTACCAATACAACACCAGCCATTCTGAATACTTGAAAGGCTGTTACTAACGGCACACCGAGTTGCAATACCTTTGCAGTAATTGCCATTTCTGCAATACCGCCAGGCGCCACGCCTAACATCAGCGCAACGGTTGGCATACCCGAGAGCACATGCAGCGCACTAGCAAAACCAAGGGCTAATAAAAGCGAAGAGGCTGTAAACAAGACCACAACGAGTAAAAAGCGTGGCGCCGTTTTAAAAAAGCCAGGGCGGAACCTATCGCCTAACCCCCAACCAACACTTAACTGCGCAATCTTTGATAACCAGTCTGGCATTGCCGAAAACTCTACGCCGCTACTAGTCAAAGCAATAGTTAAAAACATCGGTCCTAATACCCACGCGTTTGGCATCTTGATTCGTGTAGCAATAAAAACGCCTATTGCGGTCAATCCAAACAATTGGAGTAAACCAATGTAGGACACGTCTTTTGTGCCTGTAACGAAAGGATCCGTTCCAGCAATACCTAACCATTGCAAAGCAAAAGGCACAATTACAACAACGGTAATTAACCTAAGACTGTGAGCACTCGCTACCAAATCTGGCCTTACCCCATAATGCTCTGCCAGATTTGTCATTTCATTTGCACCACCAATTGCAGATGAAAACCAGGCAGTTTTTATATCAACATAAGCAAAGCGGCGTAATAGGTACGTTCCGTAAAACGCCAAACCAATCGCAAATAAGAAACCACTTATCACGGCGAATAAGTGGTCCGTTAATACCCCGATAACGTGAACCGTGAAATACAGACCTAATGAGACTCCGATGACCCACTGTCCAACGCTACGAAAAAGAGGGACGTTTGCTATAGGCGCGCCAGCTAGTCTGAACGCTGCAATACAAAACAAGGGGCCGAGTGTCCAAGGTATCGGAATACTCGCCGCCTGTGCCGCATAGGCGCCTACAAGCGAGATTACCAATCCCAATACTACTCTCAAGCTTTTATTCACCGCGGCGCGACCATTTAAAAGTGCGTATTATCTAGCGATAACACCTCTGTTTTGTCCAAATTAAACCATGCAAATCACGTCAAAACTCCCAGAAGTCGGCACTACTATTTTCACGACCATGAGCAAGATGGCATTGGATTACAAAGCTATCAATCTTGGCCAGGGATTTCCTGACTTCAATACTGACGAGCGATTACAAGGCCTTGTTAGCAAAGCCATGGCAGATGGCTTAAATCAATATCCAGCAATGGCTGGAGTACCAGCACTGCGAGAAGTCATCCATCAAAAGGTAAAGACTCTTTATGGTCGCTCTTATGATGTCGACACTGAGATCACTGTCACGAGTGGCGCAACACAAGCAATTATGGCTGCCGTACTTGCCAGCGTTGGCACCGGTGATGAAGTCTTGGTATTAGAGCCTTGCTATGACTGTTATTTACCAGCAATTCGCTTAGCAGGTGCGCGGGCAATAACCATTCCTATGGTGTCACCAACAGAGGCGAACCCTCTGTTTAGCATTGATTGGAATCGTGTCAAAACTAGCATTACCGCTAAAACACGTTTACTCATTATCAATTCGCCACACAACCCAACAGGTGCAATTCTTAAGACAACAGATCTTGAGGCGTTAGAGCAACTCGTTCAAAACACAAACATCATGATTTTGTCAGACGAGGTGTACGAACATATTATTTTTGACAGCGCACCGCATTTAAGCCTTGCCTCAAGCCCCGTGTTAGCTGATAGAACTTTTGTCATTTCTTCATTCGGTAAAACGACACACACCACCGGGTGGAAAATTGGCTACTGTTGCGCTCCAAAAAATATGACAATCGAGTTGCGCAAAGTACATCAGTTTATGGTTTTTACGGTCCCTTCAGTCCTACAGTACGGTCTGGCTGCTTATACGGCAGACGCCAGTACATACTTAACTCTCCCAGATTTTTACCAGCGTAAACGAGACCACCTTGCTGCTGGCTTAACCAACACCCGTTTTAAAACGCTTCCCAGCCCCGGTACGTTTTTTATGCTTGCCGATTACAGTGACATATCGGATGAATCAGAAGCAGATTTTTCAATCTGGTTGACCCAACACCATGGCGTCACTGTCATACCAGTATCAGCTTTTTATGAAAATCCAACGGCCCCCTCGTCGAATCATCACATCGTACGTTTTTGCTTTGCGAAAAAGGACACCACCCTTGATCAAGCAATCGAACGTTTAACGAAGATATGATTTAAGCACAGCAACGTTGCCAGTAAATATTTTTTATGTAGAACTTTTTTTAGGCGAAAGTGTTTTGGCTTATGTATTTATTTATTTGTTTAT
>CAMCWG010000157.1 GCA_945882005.1 Bordetella parapertussis | reverse complement strand
ACTCGATTTTTCACGAATTTCTGTCAAGAGTTTCCCCTCGGGGGTTGTAGATTTTGTGACAAAGGTGATCGCATGTGGACCCGGCGTCATATTTCCCACAGGCGCCCTGACTACGACTGCAACAATACGGTTTGAGGCGCTCGCCATTTCAAGCGATGTGCTCGACACAGTCCCATCGACAATTTTCAATGTTACGCCTGGGGCGCCTTCAACACTGAGCGCCAAATGCAAAGGATCCTCAGAGGCATTGAGCATTTGCAAACGATATACGTTTTCAATCAAACCACCAGCAACCTCTCGACCAAGCATGCCTCGATCACGAATGACATCGACTCTAAGTGTCGTGCGCGTTGCAAGTGCACCAATAAATACCGACACGAGAAGTAACATTAAAACTGAATAAATCAATACTCGAGGGCGCAACAAATGTCGTCGAACATCTTTGGTCGTGAGCTTTTCTTGCAAAGCGCGCTCAGAAGTGTATCGAATGAGTCCAGTTGGGTACTCCAGCTTATTCATCACCTCATGGCAGGCATCGACGCACGCTCCGCAACCGATACACATGTATTGCAGACCGTCACGTATATCAATCCCAGTCGGACAAACTTGCACGCAAATGCTGCAGTCAACGCAATCACCTAAGCCCTGTGCCTTGTAGTCGACTTTCTTGGAACGCGAACCGCGCGGGTCGCCTCTCTCTTTGTCGTAGGTGACAACTAACGTGTCTCGATCAACCATCACACTCTGGAAACGTGCGTAGGGACACATATACTTGCAAACTTGTTCGCGCAGAAAACCCGCATTACCCCAGGTGGCAAAGCTATAGAACAACAACCAGAACCATTGCCAAGGCCCAAGCGCAAGGGCCATCAAATCAGCCATCAGACCGCGAATCGGCGCAAAGTAGCCAATAAAAGAGAAGCCCGTCCATACAGCCACAGCCACCCACAGCAGATGCTTTGTCGCTTTGATGCGTACCTTGTGTAGCGATAACGGCGACTCATCAAGCCGAATACGATTGATGCGATCCCCCTCAATGCGACGCTCTATCCACATGAAAATTTCGGTATACACCGTCTGCGGGCAGGCGTAACCACAGAAGAGTCGACCGGCGACAGCCGTGAACAGGAAGAGACCCAGTGCGGAAATAATCAGCAAAAGGGTCAAGTAAATAACATCTTGCGGCCAAAGCACCATACCGAAGATATAAAACTTACGCGCACCCAGATCAAACAGAACCGCTTGTCGATCGTTCCAATTGACCCAAGGCAAACCGTAGAACAGGGCCTGTGTTAGCACAACTAGTGCGATACGCCAGCGTGCAAAAAAACCAATGACAGATCGCGCATAGATTTTTTGTCGTACGTCTATAAGGGTGTGTTCAACCGTATCCGCGCCGTCGATAAGCTCCGCTGCGCCTAGAGGTTGCCAAGCCAACGGCTCAACGGCGCCCGAGTCAGAACTACTTACTTTTGGATCAATCGACACGCATCAACCTCACTTCGTCGCAGTAGTGTTCATGGCGGCAGAACCTGTCACATCTCGTCCACCTGAGAGCCCCCAAACCCAAGCGGTCAGTAAACGGATTTGCTCTGGGGTCAACAAATGCTCTTGCGCGGGCATACGATTGTTACGACCATTTAGAATACTGTGCACAATCGTTGCCTCAGAACTGCCATATAGCCAGACATCATCCGTCAGATTCGGTGCACCTAAGGCTTTATTGCCTTTGCCATCTGCGCCATGGCATGCGACACAGTTATTGAGGTATTCACGCTTGCCACGAATCACGCGAATCTGATCATGCGCGAGCCCAGACAATGAACGGACATATTGCGCGATATCACCGGCCATGCGACTATCCACTGAAGCTTGAAAACTTGGCATCACGCCATTGCGCCCATTGGTAATTGATGCCTGCAATGCCTCAGGTGTTCGACCGTATAAAGAGTCGCCCTCAACTAAATTGGGGAAGCTGGTTGCTCCCTTCGCATCTGACCCATGACACTGCGCGCAATTATTCAAAAACAGACGCTGGCCGATCACACGTGCATCAACATCGGCCGCAATCGCTGGAATATCCATCTTCGCGAATTTTTCGTAGACCGGCTTAACCTGAGTGTCAAGCTCCACCTGATCCTGACGGATCTCTTGCGCGGAGGTGTAACCCAAGCTGCCCGTAAACGCGCCAAGCCCTGGATACAAGACCAAGTAACCCAAACCGAACACGCACATGAGAAGGTACATGATCGTCCACCAGCGAGGCAGCGGATTATTCAACTCCCTTAAATCACCATCCCAAACGTGTCCAGTATCCTCGGTTACCACCGTGCGCGGGCCAAGCCATTTGCGTTGTGAAAATAACAACCAAACACACCAACCAATCCCAAGCAACACAATCGCTGCGATGTAGTATCCCCAAAAACCGCTCACAAAATCGCTCATGACCGTCCGTCCTCAGTATCTGACTTGGCACCTTCATCGGGCAACGCGAAAGGCAACATAGCCGCTTCATGGTTTGCTTGCCGACGTCCTTTAGAAAACGCCCACAAAATAATTCCAAAAAATGTTGCCATCGCAAGGACCGTTGCAATCGCGTTGAGTACGGCAACCATTATTTCGCTCCTTGTACTGGTTTGGCGGCGGCCTGTGCGGCCTGAGCAGCTTTACGTGCACCCGTCCCAAGTCCTTGCAAGTACGCCACCACGGCATCCTCTTCTGTCTTACCCTTGAGCGCCTCAGGTGCCGCAGCGATTTGCGCATCGGTGTAAGGCACTCCTAACGTACGCAAGGTGCGCATGCGATCGGCTATATCGTCAGCCTTAAGTGGCTGTTGCGCCAACCACGGATATCCCGGCATATTGGACTCAGGCACCACTACTCGAGGGTTGCGCAAGTGAATGCGGTGCCACTCATCGGAGTACCGTTCACCGACACGGGTCAGATCTGGTCCTGTGCGCTTCGAGCCCCACAAAAATGGGCGCTCGTAGACGGACTCGCTCGCCAGTGAATACGGGCCGTAGCGTTGAACTTCAGCACGCAGCATACGGATTTGCTGGGAGTGGCAGCCGACACAACCCTCGCGGATATAGAGGTCTCGACCCATCAAACGTAATGCGTCATAAGGTTCAACACCCGCTGCAGCTTTAGTCGTCGAGTGCTGAAAAAAAAGCGGAATAATTTGCACCAACCCGGCAAACAGAACGACCAAGATACTGCAAACAATCATCCAGCCAATGTTCTTTTCAAGCGTCTGGTGTGAAAAAAAGCCATGGTTTTCTTGAGCCATATGATTCTCCTTAGGCGCTGGCTGGCGCAGTTGCCAACGCGGGGCGTACGACCGCGCTATCCGCTGGAATTTCCGGATTCACTGCCTTCTCACCGACAACGGTCTTAAAGACGTTGTAGGCCATCAAGAGCATGCCGGACAGATACAGTGCGCCCCCCGCTAAACGAATCGCGTAAAACGGGAAGGTTGATTTCACGGACTCAACAAAGCTGTAGGTCAACGAGCCATCGGGCTCTGTGGCACGCCACATCAAACCTTGCATCACACCTGCAATCCACATGGAAGCGATGTAGAGCACCACACCAATTGTCGCGATCCAGAAATGAACTTCGATCAATTTTGTGCTGTACATTTTTTCGCGGCCCCACAGCCTAGGAATGAGGTAATACAACATACCAAAGGTAATCATCGCCACCCAACCGAGTGCTCCAGAGTGCACGTGACCAATGGTCCAGTCGGTATAGTGCGAAAGTGCGTTAACCGTACGAATGGACATCATCGACCCTTCAAAGGTTGACATGCCGTAGAAGGATAACGAAACAACCATAAACTTGAGGATCGGATCAGTCCGCAACTTGTACCAAGCACCAGACAGAGTCATGATTCCATTGATCATCCCACCCCATGAGGGAGCCAGCAGAATCAGCGAAAACACCATACCTAAAGATTGCGTCCAGTCAGGCAAGGACGTATAAAGCAAGTGGTGCGGGCCCGCCCACATGTAGGTAAAGGCCAACGCCCAGAAGTGAACGATAGAGAGCCGATATGAATAGATAGGTCGCTGCGCCTGCTTCGGAATGAAGTAATACATCATTCCAAGAAAGCTGGTCGTCAAGAAGAACCCGACTGCGTTGTGGCCGTACCACCACTGCACCATCGCATCCTGCACACCCGCATATGCCGAGTAAGACTTCCACATTGACACGGGGAGCTCGATATTATTCACCACATGCAACACTGCAATGGTCAGGATGTAGGACCCAAAAAACCAGTTCGCCACATAAATATGTTTTGCTTTGCGCTTGATGATTGTGCCGAAGAACACGATGGCATAAGCAACCCAGACCAGAGTGATCAGAATATCGATTGGCCACTCGAGCTCAGCATATTCCTTTGTCGTCGTAATGCCTAAGGGCAACGTTATCACTGCGCCCACGATCACGAGTTGCCAGCCCCAGAACGTGAACGCGGCCAGTGGCCCACAGAACAGTCGCGCTTGGCAGGTACGTTGCACAACGTAGTAAGAAGCGGCAAAGAGCGCACTCCCACCAAATGCAAAAATAACTGCGTTGGTGTGTAGAGGCCTTAAGCGTCCGTATGTCAGCCAGGCAATGTCAAAATTGAGCTGTGGCCACAACAACTGAGCAGCGATGATGACACCCACGAGCATGCCGACGATGCCCCACACGACGGTCATGATTGCAAACTGCCTCACCACGCCGTAATTGAAAGTCTCTGCCTTCATCACACTTGAGCTAGCCATGTTCTGCGTTCCTTAAGAAAACTTTCTTCGTGACGCAATCATGCCCAATCCAATCTACAGCCGCTTTGATTTGGATCAAACCTCAAGAAGATAAGTGTCTTGTTTGTGCAGAAGCGGAATCGTTGTCGCGCAAAATCGACAGACTCGCTGCGTCAGGGTCATCGTATTGACCGGAAAATACGGCCCACCACAACACGCCACCGATGAGTGCAACCACAAAGAGCGATAGGGGCAGCAGGAGATAAAGGATTTCCATTTTTTATGTAGAAACCTATGCGGTAGCCTGAGACGAGGACACAGCAGTCCGCGAGGCGTGCGCCAATCGTTCTGGGAGACGATAGAGTCGCCATGCGTTCAGAATGACTGCCATCGAAGACACGAACATCAAGAGAGCGGCCAACCACGGCGTCACCAGCCCGGCAGCGGCTAAAGGCATAGTCAACACATGCCAGCCAAGTGCACCAAAGAGGTTTTGCTTTGCGATGATTGTAGTGCCGGCAAAAAGCTCTGCTCGCTCGGCCTCCGTCATATCGGGATAGGCTGCCAAGCTTGCATGCGTAGCCGCTAGGGAGATCGGTATTGCCAGCGATAAGGCGCAGGGACAACTCATCACCAGCAATGCCACCAACACATCTAACGCGTGCTCAGGCTGTGTCATCCACCACACGCCGGCAATGACAAAAGCAAACACCATTTGTGTCAGGACAAACACCGTTGCCACGCGATCGGACTGCGCACGCAAGGGCTCGCTGAGTTCTTGTAAGGCTCGACCTAAGGCACCAACATCTAGCGACTGCCGAGCACGATGTTCAAAATAGCGGGCCGTAAGTAGAAACGCCACGAACATCGTCACCGAATCAAAATAGACCTCCCCTTCCCCCCGCACGGTCGCAATTGCGCTTGGAATGAAGGCAGCCACTATGCTGATGGCTACGGGAACATCCATCGTCACGCGATAACCCTGAACGGCCTGGCGTAGGCCTCGCCAGATCGGCCAGGCTGAATACAGCACCACGGGGACCGAAAGCGTCAAGCTTGCCCAGTTCATCAACAGAATGGCCCAATCGAGAACTTCGATGCTGTCATTAGGCCCCGCATCGATACGCAAATAACCCGGCAACGCAAACATCATGACTTGCATCATGGCGAGCCATGCCAAGCCCAATCGGACCAGATCCCGCCTGCGAGCGGTCAGTTCGCTAGCAGTTAGAGGGCGATTGATAGAGAAAATGGATTTCGGCATGGTGTATGCATCGTAGGGCTATTGCATGACACCCGCCTTGATATAGATCAAGTAGGTAAAATCAAATTTATTTTTTTTCTGACACTTTTTATGGTTGAGCCAACTGACGCCCTAGCGTTGGGCAAAATAACTGCCTACCCGTCGCAATACGATTCTGGGCTCTTATTTCCGATTCCCCGACAAGTTGGGCGTGCAGACTTGGGGCTGCAGGCCAAGTTGCCTTTTGTCGGCTGGGATCTCTGGAATGCCTATGAAGTGTCTTGGCTGACCTCCAAGGGGATGCCTCGTGTGGCGCTACTGCGTGCTCAAGTAGATGCCTTCAGTCCGAACATCGTTGAGTCCAAATCCTTCAAGCTTTACTTAAATAGCATCAACCAGACACGGTTTGAGTCAAGCCACGCCCTGCTGGAAACGCTTAAAAAAGACCTATCTGCTCTGTGCGGGAGCCCGGTTCAACTGAGCCTGATCGAGGCGGATAGCTTTGCACAGCAGCGCATCGTCGAACCATCGGGAATCTGCCTAGACGATCAAGATTTGTCGATTGATTGCTACACACCGGACGACAGCCTGTTGCGCAATGCCTCTGCGGAAACTGTCAAGCAGTCGATTTACTCACGTTTACTCAAGTCGAACTGCCCGATTACGAATCAGCCTGACTGGGCTTGCGTACAGATTGACTACGCTGGACCCCAAATCGATTTAGGCGGCCTGCTGAAATATATTGTGTCATTTCGGGACCACGGCGGCTTTCATGAGCACTGTGTCGAGAGAATATTTACCGACATCATGCAGCGTTGCCACACTGTCGAGCTATCCGTCTACGCACGTTACACACGACGCGGAGGGCTAGACATCAACCCTTGGCGAGCAACCCCGGGGATGCCAGCACCGAGTCCAGACCGAAGTGCTCGGCAGTAAAAAGATGGGGAAGAGGTAGCGCTTGCCTCAGCGCGCAGGTACTTAGTGCGTCTTTTCGCGGATAACAGGCCAGGCGCGACGCAAGTAATACATCATCGACCATACCGTCAAAATTGCAGCGATAAAGATTAAAACCGAACCGATGCGTGCCGTAGGAAGCCCAAGGACGTCGCGGTGATAAAGCAAACACGGAATCGCAATCATTTGTGCTGCCGTTTTGAACTTGCCAAGCCAATGCACTGCAACGCTTGCACTGGCACCTAACTGAGCC
>CAMCWG010000156.1 GCA_945882005.1 Bordetella parapertussis | reverse complement strand
GCACCAGTGCTCGATGCGTACTAGTAGTCAAGCAGCCCTTCTGGGCTGTTTTGTTTTTTGTCGCGACACTACCCTGTTATTTCACCTCGATTCAATGGTTCGACTCTCATGACAAAACCTCGCATTCTGCAAATCGGCTCCTATGCCGGCCACCCACCGGCCGATGCTGAAATCGCTAGCAAATACGACGTGCTTCAGTACTGGAAAGCGGCCGATCAAGATGCGTTTTTGCGCGAACACGCGCAAGACATCGAAATCATCGCTACCTCTGCCAATCACGGCTGCAATGCAAAGGTGATTGCAGCACTCCCTAAGCTGCGCGCGATCTGCAGTTGGGGTGTTGGCTATGACACCATCGATATCGATGCAGCGCGCGCCCGTAAGATTCTAGTGAGCAACACGCCAGATGTACTCAATGATTGTGTCGCCGATTTGGCTTGGGGCCTCTTGATCGCAGCTTGCCGCAACATCGCTTGGGGTGATCGGTTTGTGCGTGCAAACAATTGGGAAAACAAAGTCGGCGGCTTGACTCTCAGCACCCGCGTTAGCAGAAAAAAACTAGGTGTGGTCGGCCTAGGGCGCATCGGCGAGGCCATTGCACGTCGAGGCCTAGGCTTTGACATGGAAGTGGCCTACCACAATCGCAGTGCTCGCAAAGACGTTGACTACCGCTACATCGACTCCTTGGTCGAGCTAGCCCGCTGGAGTGACTTCCTGGTCATCGCGACTGTCGGTGGCGCCAGCACGAAAGGGTTGATTAATGAAGAGGTACTCCGCGCTCTGGGTCCTAAAGGGATTGTCGTGAATATTGCGCGCGGTACGGTCATCGACGAAGAAGCGATGGTTCGTCTTCTGGCTGAAGGCGCTCTCGGTGGCGCTGGACTCGACGTATTTGAGAAAGAGCCAAAGGTCCCGGATCAACTCAAGACGATGAATAACGTTGTTCTGATGCCGCATGTCGCAAGCGCCACACATGAAACCCGACGCGCAATGACCGATTGCATGCTCGGCAACATTGAGGCATTTTTGAGCAGTGGAAAGGTGTTGACCGAGATCGTGTAACGCTTGGGTGCGACAGCAAGTGCCCTTAGCTGTGTCGACTGAGGGGATCTTCTGTCAGATCGCGTTTGGTCTGCAGTTGGTTATCTGTGGCAAAGTCCTGCACAAATTTCCAGGCAAGAGGTTCAAGCTGTCTTAAGCGCTCGTCGACAACAACGCACCGCATGCCGTCCAACGTACTCGGTACGGCGTAAGGTGAGTAAGAAAGATGCCCGCCCAGAGTGGCTGGTGGACGATAAGGGGCAAGTACGCCGGCTAACCGTTCAGCCCAGTCACTGGGGCGAAAAGTATTACCAGAGTTTGTTACGCCATAAATGACGAAGTAGCGGACTTCAGATGTCATGCACAACCCGTATCGCCGAAATCAAGGCCCGCAAACTTCTGATTCACAAGCCTGTGTTCTAGATTGTATATGATTGATGTTTTATACCTTCCAAGACAATCCAGTTTTGGAGGCATTTTCACCAAGGAGTCACGACAATGAGTTCAGCCATTTCAAATACGTACGGCCGTCTACCAGTCGCCTTTACACACGGTAAAGGTGTTTGGCTTTGGGACACGAATGGCCGACGCTATCTGGATGCGATGGCTGGCATTGGTGTGTCTTGTTTGGGTCACGATCATCCAAAACTGGTCGCTGCAATCAGCGAGCAGGCTGCGCGGGTCATTCACACGTCCAACCTCTACCAAGTTCCGCAGCAAGAAGCCCTCGCCAAGCGCATCAATGAAATTGCAAACACGACTGAAGTTTTGTTTGGGAACAGCGGAGCCGAAGCCAACGAAGCTGCGATCAAGCTCGCCCGTTACTACGGCTATAAAAAGGGTAACGATCTGCCGACGATCATCACCATGGAGTCATCCTGGCACGGTCGCACTCTGGGCACTCTGGCTGCGACAGACAGTGAGAAGGCACGCACTGGCTTTGGCCCTCTCCCCGAAGGTTTTGTAAAGGTCAAATACAACGACCTCGAAGCCGTGCGCAGCGCCGGCGACAAAGAACCGCGTGTGGTCGCCGTACTGCTTGAAGTGCTCCAAGGCGAAGGCGGTATCCGCCCGTCTGATATTGCCTACATGAAAGGCTTGCGTAAGCTATGCGATGAGCGTGGCTGGCTCATGATGATTGACGAAGTGCAGTCTGGGATCGGGCGTACTGGTAAATGGTTGGCGCACCAATGGGCAGACATCCTGCCTGACGTGATTGTGCTCGCCAAAGGCTTGGGTGGTGGCGTGCCGATTGGCGCCATTGCCGCGCGCGGCCCTGCCGCGGGCGTGCTCGGCCCTGGCAGTCATGGCACAACCTTTGGTGGCAGCCCACTGGTCTGCGCCGCGGGCCTAGCCACCCTTGGCGCGCTCGAGTCGGAAAAACTGCTTGAAAACGCGGCAACTGTTGGCGCCCACCTCAAAGCAGGCCTCGAGAACGCCTTAAAAGGCACCCCGGGCGTGATTGAAGTGCGCGGCCAGGGTCTGATGCTAGGGATTGAACTCGAGAAACCCTGCGGCGTTTTAGTGGGTCGTGCGCTCGAAGCCGGCCTCCTGATTAACGTCACGCGTGACCGTGTCGTCCGTATGTTGCCTCCCCTGCTGATCAACAAGAGCGAAGCTGACGAAATCGTCAAGATTCTCGTCCCCTTAATTAAGGCGTTTAACGCCGAGCAGTAATCTTCAGCCGCTTGTCTGGCCGGACTTACACAAAGACCGGCCAGACAAACGCTGACAGCCAAACTTATCGAGTGCATTATGTCTAACGCCACTACAACCGGGCAGCTGCGGCATTTCTTGCAGTTCAATGATTTTTCCCGTGATGAAATCTTGCACGTATTCGAACGCGCCAAGATCATTAAAGATAAATTCAAGCGCTATGAACCACATCGCCCCTTGCATGACCGCACTCTGGCGATGGTGTTCGAAAAGGCCAGCACGCGCACACGCGTGTCCTTCGAAGCTGGCATGTATCAAATGGGCGGCTCTGTCATCCACTTGACGACAAATGATTCACAACTGGGTCGCTCCGAGCCCATCGAAGACACTGCGCGCGTCATTTCACGCATGGTTGATATCGTCATGATTCGTACCTTTGAGCAGACACGCATTGAGCGTTTCGCCGCGTCTTCACGCGTGCCCGTCATCAATGGTTTGACCAATGAGTTTCATCCGTGCCAGATTCTGGCTGACATTTTTACCTTCATTGAAAACCGCGGCAGCATCACCGGCAAAACAGTCGCTTGGGTTGGCGATGCAAACAATATGGCCTACACCTGGCTGCAAGCAGCCGAACTCCTTGGGTTTACCTTGAATGTATCCGCGCCAGCCGGATATCGGCTCGAGGCTGAGCGTATTGCGGGTGCCTCTGCGGGCACTCTGAAAGAGTTCAGCGATCCCCTCGAGGCCTGCAAGGGTGCACACCTCGTGACGACCGATGTTTGGACGAGTATGGGCTACGAAGCAGAGAATGAACAGCGCCGTAAAGCCTTTGCGGATTGGTGTGTCGATCAGGAAATGATGACGGCAGCTGCCCCAGACGCTTTATTTATGCACTGCCTGCCCGCACATCGCGGCGAGGAGGTCACCGCCGAGGTGATCGATGGTCCACAAAGTGTGGTCTGGGATGAGGCGGAGAATCGTCTACATGTCCAAAAAGCACTCATGGAATTCTTGCTGTTAGGCAAACCAAACTAAGACCCGCGTACCCTTTCGAACCCGTTAAAATACAACCACTTCATTTACGCAGAGCTTCTCATGAGCGATATTAAAAAAGTAGTGCTTGCCTACTCAGGCGGGCTAGACACCTCGGTCATTCTTAAATGGCTACAAGACACATACCAATGCGAGGTCGTCACGTTTACCGCCGATATCGGTCAGGGCGAGGAACTTGAGCCCGCGCGCGCCAAAGCCATCAAGTTTGGTATTAAGCCCGAGCAAATCTTTATTGATGATCTGCGTGAAGAATTTGTGCGCGATTTCGTCTTCCCCATGTTTCGCTGCAATACCGTATACGAAGGCGAATACCTTCTTGGGACTTCGATTGCCCGTCCTTTGATTGCTAAGCGTCAAATTGAAATCGCACGCAAAGTCGGAGCCGACGCGGTCTCCCATGGCGCGACAGGCAAAGGCAACGATCAAGTACGTTTTGAACTCGGCTATTACGCTCTCGAGCCGGGCATCAAAGTGATTGCGCCCTGGCGCGAGTGGGACCTCGTTTCACGCGAGAAACTGCTTCAGTATGCAGAAAACGCTGGCATCGCAATCGACATGAAGCATAAGCAAGGTGGCGCACCCTACTCCATGGATGCGAACCTGCTGCACATTAGCTTTGAAGGACGACACCTCGAGGATCCCAAGGCAGAAGCTGAAGAGTCCATGTGGCGTTGGACCGTCTCGCCTGAGGCGGCTCCCGACAAAGCGGAGTACCTCGACCTTGAGTTCGAGCATGGCGATATCGTCGGACTGAACGGCGTGCGTCTGTCCCCAGCTCAAGTGCTGACAAAATTAAACGAACTCGGTGGTAAGCACGGTATCGGACGTCTTGATCTGGTCGAAAACCGCTACGTCGGAATGAAGTCCCGTGGTTGCTACGAAACACCAGGCGGCACGATCATGCTCAAAGCACACCGTGCCATTGAGTCCATCACCTTAGACCGTGAAGTGGCTCACCTTAAAGACGACCTCATGCCGCGCTACGCCACGCTGATTTACAACGGCTACTGGTGGTCACCAGAGCGTCGCGCGCTTCAGGCACTGATCGACACAACACAGCAAGATGTAAACGGCTGGGTGCGTGTGAAATTGTACAAAGGTAACGTTTATACCGTTTCGCGCGATTCGAAAGACACCCTCTTTGATCAAACCATTGCAACGTTTGACGATGATGGTGGCGCTTACAACCAGGCGGATGCAGCAGGCTTCATCAAGCTCAACGCCTTACGTATGCGTATCGAAGCGCGCGCAGGCCGTAAGTAAGTAGGTAGGACACACCGCCGATACGCCTGGGTCAATGCAAAGACTGCAAACGATCCAGGCGCTTAAACAGCGCACCTTGGCGCGGCCCCGGAAACACGACTGTGATGCGTACACCAGCCAGCTGCGGGCTGCTTAACAGATTCCACCAAGCGCCGTGAGCACGCGCAATCTCGCGCACGATCGCCAGCCCAAGTCCTGACCCACCCTCTTGGGCCTCCGGGGACCGATAGAACGCTTCAAACACGCGCTCCTGCTCCTCAGCCAAAATACCCGAGCCATTGTCCTCTACCGAGAATGTAGGTGGCGTGGACGTCACAATCAGTTTGATCGAATCCGCACCCTTCGCATAGCGCAGCGCGTTATCGATTAAGTTTGCCAACATCTCGGCCAAGAGAATCGGATCACCTTCGACCCAAACAGGTTGCTCAGGAGCTTCGAGCTGAAGAGAAATGCCCGCCGCTTTCGTCGGCTCAATCCAATCGGCACCAACGGTACGTATCCACTCACATAAATCAAGCAGCACAAAATTATCTTGTGGCCTCACTTCGGGATCAACCCTCGCCAGGATAAGCAGTTGCTTACCCATCCGAATCATTCGATCTGTGACATTTTTTATGCGTTCTGCTCTCTGGCGGATATCGTCAGACAAAGGCTTCGCTAACATCAGTTCAGACTCAAGCTTTAAGCCAGCAAGTGGCGTTTTAAGCTGATGGGCTGCATGCCCAACAAACCGACGTTGCGCCGCAAGCGTATCGCTAATACGGTCAAGCAGGCCGTTCGTATGCTCAACGAGTACCTCTAGCTCACTGGGCAAATTCGGGATCTTCATGCTACCGAAATCTTCAGGCGTTCTAGACGCTATCTGCTCAGACAACTGACTGACAGAATGCATCCCTTGCCTGACGCCTCGCAGCACGACCACGATGAGCGCAATGATCAAGACCAATTGTCCGACAAGCAGAAGCCAAATGATGTCCTCTAACTGCCAGTCTTCAACATCAAGCTTGTGCGAGACGAACCACGTTAACGCCAAATTGAGAAAGACCAACAAAAGTAATGGCGGTAGTAATCGAACCAGCAGGTGCCGACCCAGGCTGTTAGGTGCACCAAACAGCAGAGAACTTGCCGCAGGCCTTGCCGCGCGCTTGCTCATTTAAGCGGAGGCTTCCTCTAGCTCAAGAGAGTACCCAAAACCGCGTACCGTCTGGATCACTACCCCAACGCCCTCTAGGCGTTTGCGCAACCTGTAGATGTAGACCTCGACCGCGTTCTCACTAAAGTCAGAATCAATCACGGAGAGCTTTTGAACAATTTGCTGCTTGGTCACAACTTTTTCTGGACGTAAAAGTAGCATTTCAAGCACGGACAATTCACGCACGGACAACGCCAATCTCTGCCCCGCCGCGCGCAACTCGCGATTCACAGCATCAAATGTCAGTGCACCAAACTCTATCAGCGACTGTGCGTTGCCGTGGTGTCGTCTTGCCAAGGCTCGGACACGTGCGGCAAGCTCCGGCAATTCAAAAGGTTTGGTGAGATAGTCGTCTGCCCCCGCATCTAAGCCGGCGACACGGTCTGCGAGATCATCACGCGCGGTCAGGATCAGCACGGGGACCAGACTACCGCCTACACGCAAGGTGCGCAACACCTCAAGCCCATCAATCCCTGGAAGATTGAGATCCAGGACGATCAGGTCGTATGCATAATTATTCAGGGCAGAGAGCGCACGCTCACCATCCGCGAGCCAATCCGTCGCGTAATCATGGTCACTCAAGAATTCCTGCAAGGCGCGACCAAGCGTTGCGTCATCTTCGATCACAAGTACTTTCATGGGACGATTTTATACCCGCGCAACAAAAATGGCGAGAAAAGCACCCCAAGTCAGCACGGTTTGAAACTGTCGCCTTGCCTTTTAACAACCCTTCATCCGTTGGGTTAAGCGCTTTGCTCGCTGGATTAAATCCTGCATTCGGAGGGTTATCACACCGATCGTTTTCCTGCACGCTAATCCATGCGGTCAATTAACACTTATTGAAAGTGTTGCATCGCGTTGGCCAAGGCTCCTTCGCAACAAGGCGAGTCGGTGTTTCAACGACAACATTAATTTGTTTTGGTCGCTCTGTCTCTTGTTAATGATAAGGATTTTCTTTGATGAAGAGAAGCACAACTATCACGTTACCCACATCGATCTTTGCTAT
>CAMCWG010000155.1 GCA_945882005.1 Bordetella parapertussis | reverse complement strand
GGCCGCCCTGCATCACGCGTTGCGCGACACGAGAAACAGCCAAGTCACCACTAGGTAAAGACAAAAACCACAATTTCACCTGATAACCAAGCGTCTGCCAACACTTAATTTTCCGCAAATAACTCAACCCAGATAGCGTAGTTTCAAATGCAAAATCATGACCGGCGGCGACGCACTCATCGATTTCTTGCAACATCAAACGTCCTGCCTTAAAGGCAACAGACTCAGGATTGAACGGTGCTAAGCCGGCAGCGATTAAATCTGCATTAATGAATCTAAGCGTGTGGGCTTCTGAAGGCAAAAAGTCACGGGCAAACGTTGTTTTGCCAGCACCATTAGGTTCTGCAATGATGATGATTTTTTTCAAACAGTCTACTCTTGAATAGAACACAACATGTGCAAGGGGAACCCTTAAAACCCGCTGTAAAAACAGGTGCTAAACATCTACACTTGCTCTCATTTTATGGGCATGCAGGTTCGGTGTCACGCACATCGTTACTGTCAGAGCACAAAACAAAAAGCCCAAACTTGTGACTTGGGCAATGCGTCTGGACGGACCCAGTGTTTTTGGCTCACTGAGCTAGGCTCTTACCAGCAGCCATCAGGAATATGATTCCGTCATTCCGAGAGCGCTGCAGCTGTTGGATTCATTTTTTAATTAAACAGCGCCTACGACATCCGTTAGCTCAACACATGCCAGGTCTTGTGCAATCAGTGCATCCTCAATGGTGGCTTGGTTATCGTCTAACAACAACTTCATTGAACAGCCAATACGTGAACCCGATGTTCTCGGTCTGCGGCATAGGATAAGACTGCCAAAATGTCCGCCAACTCAAGCTCTGGGAAGTCTTCAAGGATTTCTTGTGAAGAAGCACCCTCAGACAGCATCGTCAGCACGTCATAGACGGTAATCCGAAGCCCACGGATGCACGGTTTGCCACCGCGCTTGTCTGGCTCAAGCGTAATTCTGTTCATTTTGATTTCATCTTAAGACGCAAAAACCAAACGACTTCTGAAGCTCTTCGGCTCGAAGAGATACTTTGTGGCGCATTCCCGATTCGAACTGTGGACCTGCGGATCATGAATCAGGATCAGAAGACGTAGACGTGTCTTTTGGATTCATTTATGTCTACTAAGCTTGTGTGTGCGCTCTGATTTGAATGACCTGATCTTTTAAATCAGCCAGATGTCGATTAATAGTCACCCAAACAATTTCAAGATCAACTTTATGATACCCGTGCGCCAGGGCATTGCGCATTTCGTAGGCGAACAAAAGTGGCGCGTCGGGGTGTTCTTGTAAAAAGTTTGAATTCAGTTTCAAAATATTATGGCTGGCCTCCCCGATCACTTCAAAATTTCTGATCACTGCATCTTGGAGCATGTTGTTCGACAAGAAACCGACTTCATCGGTATCCGCGCAATAGGTTGAAATCCGCTCAATCGCCTCTAAGATGTGATCTAGGTATTCTACCAACCGCAATGAGCTTCGGCTCATATAGGCAAAGCTGTATCTAGAACAGTTTGCCTAAACTTTTCAGGCAATGCTTTGGGCGTTAACACATCTACTGAGACACCCAAAAGCTGTTTCAATTTGTAGCGAATCGCGCCAATATCAAATAAGGTCGTCTCGGGGGTCGGGTCAATCAAAATATCCAAATCACTTTCATCCGTGTCTGTCCCCGCTGCGACAGATCCAAATACCCGTGCGTTATTAGCGTGATGCGCTATTACGATCTCGCGAATTTGACTTCGGTGGGCGACCAAGGCTAGGGATGGTTTCATGTCTTGATTGTAACTAGACAGAAGTACTTGGTGGCGCATCCCTGATTCGAACAGGGGACCTGCGGATTATGATTCCGTCGCTCTAACCGGCTGAGCTAATGCGCCATTTGGGGCGATTTTGCCTTGAAAAGGCAGGTTACTGCACACCAAAGACCAAAATTCTAGCATTTTTTTGGCATTTCCGCAGTGAAACAAGCTCGCCTGCGTGTCAAAATAGGCCGCATGACGGGGCGCAAAGACCCTGCCACAAACCGAGACAAGGGAAGCCTTCAGCAACATGAGTGAACCCATCCTGACCTATAAGCGCGAGCCATCGGCCGCCACCATCCAGCTGCCAACCGGGTCGACCGACTCACATGTCCATGTGTTTGGCCCGAGCGACAAGTTTCCGTATGCGGAGTCACGCGGCTTTACGCCGGTCGATGCCCCAAAAGAGGCCTTGTTTGCCTGGCACAAAAAAATGGGGATTGATCGCTGTGTGATCGTCAACACCCTGCTCCATGGTTTTGATAACAGCGTGGTCGAAGACGCGATGATTGCTGCCAAAGGCCGTTACTTGGGCGTAGCACTCGTCCAAGTCGATGTGTCGGATGCCGAGCTCAAGCGTTTAGCGAGTGTCGGGTTCCGGGGTGTGCGGTTTCATTTCATGCCCGGCTACAAGGTGCACGAAACACCAGAACAAATCATTGCGTTCACCAAACGCCTCGAACCGCTAGGCATGCACATGCAATTGCAATTACATGCCCAGTACGCAAAGGACTTGATGCCGTTACTCAAGCAATCGGCTGTGCCGGTCGTGATGGATCACATGGGTCGTGTGGATGCAAAACTTGGTACAGAACATGCGCATTTTCAGGATTTCTGTCGTCTGCTTGAACTGCCCGGCTTTATGGTCAAAGTAAGCGGTATCGATCGCATCGACCCGAACCCGCCCTATCCGGACGGCGTCCCCTTTGCACGCTACCTCATGCGCAACTACCCAGACCGCTGTGTTTGGGGCTCCGACTGGCCACATCCGAATCATACGCACGTGCCAGACGACGGCGTCTTGGTCAGTGCCTTGGCGCAGATCGCACCTAAGCCAGATGTCTTGCACCAGCTGATGGTAGACAACCCCATGCGCCTGTATCGTTTTTCCGCTTAAAGAAGGGATTCTCAATCATGTCAGCTCAAGGACGTCTTGCAGGAAAAATTGCTTTGATTTTTGGTGCGGGCTCTGTCGGCCCCGGCTGGGGTAATGGCCGCGCCACAGCCACTCGCTTCGCGGAAGAAGGTGCACAGATTTTTGGTGTGGATCGCGATTTGGATCGGATGAAAGAAACGATTGAGCGTGTGACCGCTGTCGGTGGCACGATCGAGACAGGCTTTTGCGATGTGACCAGCAGCCAGAGTATTTCAGATGCGGTGCAGGCCTGCATGAAGCGCTATGGGCGTATCGATGTCCTGGTAAATAACGTCGGTGGCTCTGCCGCCGGCGGCCCAGTTGAAATGGCCGAAGACGTTTGGGATTCGCAAGTCGACACGAACTTAAAGAGCGTCTTCCTAACCTGCAAGTACGTCTTGCCGATCATGGAAAAACAAGGCGCAGGCGCGATCATCAACCTTGCCTCAACCTCCGGCATTCGTTGGACGGGCTCAGCGCAAGTCGCGTATGCCGCCACCAAGGCGGGTGTGATTCAACTCTCACGCGTCGTTGCCGTACAGTACGCCAAGAAAGGCATTCGCGTGAACACAATTGTGCCGGGGCAGCTGCACACCCCGATGGTCGAGAGCCGATTAGCGGGCCAACGCGCAGGCGGTGATGTCGCCAAACTTCTGGAACAACGCCAGGCGCGTATCCCACTACCCTTTATGGGGGACGGGCGTGACACCGCAAATGCAGCGCTCTACCTGGCTTCAGACGAAGCACGCTTTGTGACAGGCACTGAGTTGATTGTCGATGGTGGTATGTCGGTACGTTGCGGCTAAGCACGTATCTCACAAAAATTAAACTGGAGAATCGCAAATGAAAGATCTTACAAAAACCTCAGTACTTCGCCGCAGCTTACTTGCTGCAACACTGGTGGCAGCCTCGGTCGGGGCACTACCCACCCACGCACAAGGCAGCGGTAAATCCGTGCGCTTAATTGTCGCTTTCCCACCAGGTGGGCCGGTTGACTTCGTCGCACGCAGCATTAGCGAAGCTTTAGGTAAAGAACTTGGCGCTACGGTTGTGGTTGAGAGCAAAGCCGGTGGCAACGGTATCATCGCTGCGGAATACGTTTCTAAAGCACCCGCAAACGGCAGCGTACTTTGGCTGAGCAGCGCGGGTGCGGTGGCGATTAATCCAGGGCTTTACAAAAATCTTCCCTATAACCCCGTCACCGATCTGACTTCTATTTCTGTCGTTGTACGCAACGACGAGCTCTTGGTGGTCAACCCCAAGAATCCAGCAACAGGACCTGCTGACTTTGTTGCAAATGCAAAGAAGCAGCGCACGCCGCTTGCGTCCTCGGGTCGTGGCAGTGTGCCGCATTTGGCGGGCGAGCTCTTAGCAGATATCACTAAAGCACAACTGGTGGATGTGCCTTACAAAGGCGCAGCGCCTGCAATCACCGACGTGATGGCGGGCCATGTGGATGGATTCTTTGGGGATGTACCCGGCCTGATCGGGCACGTGCGCGCAGGCCGCTTAAAGCCGATCGCGATGGCCGCTGAAAAGCGCCATCCCTTGCTGCCTGATGTGAAGACTTTTAAAGAAGTTGGTATTGAGGGTGTCGACTCAGACAACTGGTACGCGCTGTTTGGACCTAAAGGTATGTCTGCTGCGGATACCAACCGTGTAAATCAGGCCCTTAAGCGAGCACTCGAGACACCTGCAGTCAAAGAGCGGTTGCTGAACTCGGGCACTTTGCCGGCCGCGTCTACCCCCGCTGAACTGCAAGCCCTCTTGCAAAAAGATATCGCAAAGTGGAGTCGCGTGATCCGCGAGAAGAACATCACTCCAAACTAATGCGACATCTATAGGCCTTAAGCACTCATCATATCCAGACAAGTCCGCGCGATCACTTTGGTTGCGCGGCGCAAATCTTCAAGCTCTAAGCGCTCATCGGGCTGCTTGGCACGGCTCTCTTCCACAGTGCGTGGGCCGGCTCCATACAAGACCACCGGAATCCCAGCTTCGCAATACAACCGGGCATCTGCATAAAGCGGTGTGCCGCAAGCGGGGATCGCTTCACCAAACTCTTCTTTCGCGTGCAGTTGCAAGGCGGCCACTAGCTCTGTGCTGCCAGGTAGCGGCTTTAACGCTCGGGCCAACAAAATACGCTTGGTCTCGGCAGTAATGCCGGGGATTTGCTGCCACACCGTGTCGATCGTGTCACGTATGCTTTGCTCGACCTGCGCGGGATCCTCTTCAGGAATCATGCGGCGATCAAGCTTGAGGACCACTTTGCCTGGGATCACGTTGGTGTTTGTGCCGCCGGAAATCAAACCGATGTTCAGGTAAGGATGATTGATGCCGGGCACCGCACTCTTGATCGATTTGTAGGTCTCGTTTAAGCCATACAGTGCGTTCATGATTTTGACAGCGGCTTGCAAGGCATCGACACCCGAGGTTGGCACAGCGGCATGGCCCATCTTGCCATTGACCGTCACTTCAAACTGCAAGCACCCGTTGTGGGCCGTGATGATCTGATAGCTAAAGCCTGCGGCAATCGCTAGATCTGGCTTTGTGAGGTTGTTCTTGAGCAACCAGCCTGGTCCGAGCTCGCCGCCGAACTCTTCGTCGTACGTAAATTGCAATTCGATACGACCTTTCAGGTCCGCTCCGAGCGCCTCGAGGGCACGCACTGCAAAAATATAAGTCGAAAAATCACATTTGCTGACAGCTGCAGCGCGACCGTAGATACAACCGTCGTGAATCTCACCCGCATACGGTGGATAGGTCCAACCGTCACCTGGGGGGACCACATCGCCGTGTGCATTCAAAGCAAGCGTCTTGCCACCCTGCCCGTACTGCCGCTTGATAATCAAATTCGTAATGGACTCAAGGCCTGCTTCGCGCACGACGGCTTCAGGCACGGCGTGGGGTTCTGCTTGCATCCCATAACTCTTGACCAGCTCAGCCACATGCAAAGCGTGGGGTGTGTTGTTGCCAGGCGGTGTGTCAGTGGGGACTTGAATCACTTTTTGCAGGAACTTCACCTGCTCATCAAAGTGTGCGTCGATCCATTGATCGAGCTTGGCGTAGAGCTGGGTCTTGTTAGGTGTTGTCATGATTAGTTGATTTCGTCGAGCAAAGCGATAAAGGCTTGGGTAGCGAGTTCCGCATCTTCTGCAGTAATGATTTCTAGAGGGTTATGGCTAATACCGCGATTGCCACCGCGCACAAACAACATCGCTTGCGGCATGATGGTGTGCAGTTTCATCGCGTCGTGGCCAGCACCGCTATTGAGCTTAAAGAGCGGCTGCCCAATTTTTGTGACAGCACGCTCCCAACGGGCTTGCCAGGCGGGATCCGACGGTGCTGCGCTCGCGCGCATGACTTCGTTGTATTCAAACTGCACACCGCGGCGCTTCGCAATCTGCTTGGCCGCCTGCACGATGTCGTTCACCAAGCCGTCACGTTGTGGGTCGGTTGGCGCACGCATATCCAGCGTGAAGACACACTCGCCTGGAATCACATTGATCGAGCCGCCAGGCACTTGCATCTGACCAACGGTGGCGACGCTGCCCTCTTCTGCTTTGGCACGATGCTCTGCCATCAAGCTGATTTCAGCGGCAGCCAGTAAAGCGTCTTCGCGCATCGACATGGGTGTTGTGCCAGCGTGAGCAGCAGTACCGGTAATTTTGCAGGTTGCGCGCACACCGGCGTTGATCGAGGTGACGATACCGAGCGGCAATTGTTTCTCGCAGAGCACGGGGCCTTGCTCGATATGGACTTCTACAAAACCGAGATACTTTTTTGGATCGCGCGTCAGCGCCTTGATCGATTCAAGCGTACCAGGCAGACCTGCGTCAACCATGGCTTGGCGCATCGACACACCGTTTGGATCGAGCTGATCAAGCCAGGCCGGATCAAAACTACCAGTCAGTGCACCAGACGACAGGAACGTGGCGCGATAGCGTTGGCCTTCTTCTTCAGAGAAGCCAACGACTTCAATGCCGTAGGGCAAACGCTTTTTCTGTTTGGCGAGCTCGCCCACCACAACGATCGGCACCAAAATGCCAAGCCGCCCGTCATACTTGCCGCCGTTGCGAACCGTGTCGAAATGCGACCCGGTCAGTAGCGCTGGCGCCGCCGCATCTGCGCCGTGGTAGCGACCCACGACGTTACCCACCGCATCGGTCGAGACCTCGTCAAAGCCGGCCTCTTGCATCAGTTGTGTGAGAGCTTGTGCGGTCTGTAGATGGGCGGGTGTTAGGTAGGTAACCGTGAGTTGGCCTTTTTCAGCCCAAGCGGGTTCGCTGAACGCCGCGATG
>CAMCWG010000154.1 GCA_945882005.1 Bordetella parapertussis | reverse complement strand
CGACCAGGGCTGCGCAAGTTCGAAGCGCGGAATATCGACTGATCGATATGTTTTGTCGTGACCTTAATGTTTGGCAAAGCGTAGGGTGCGGCGGAGTTCTGAAACAAAAAGCCAACCCAGTTTCCTGGGCGTGGATTACCTGTGTCCGCCATGGCAAGCAATGGAAAATCCAATGGCTTAAACGCTGCGATGTGGTTCAAGGCAATGTAGAAATCACTTTGCCAGCCGGTTAAGTTACCTTGCGCATCAAAACTTCCCTCGAAGTCCATTGTCCTGGGCGGGCTCTTCGGTGCCAAGGCGGTTTCATCATGGCGCATCCACTGCACACGAACGGGTTTACCGATTAGTTGGGCAATCAGTGCGGCGTCTGCTGTCGCGTCTTCGTGTCCGTTGCGTCCGTAGCAACCAGATCCATCCAGATAAATCAAACGAATCGACTCTTTTGGCAATTTGGTCAGCACAGCGATCTCGTCTTGCATTGAGTGCGTTGCTTGCGAGGCTGACCACAACGTCATTTTTCCATCGCGAAAGTCTGCCACGGCGCATGAGGGTCCCGCTGAGGCGTGTGTTTGCACGGCAAAGTTATAGGTTGCTTTGATGCGTTTGGCACCGCTCGAAAGCGCAGTATCAATATTCCCGACGTTTTGTGTCACATCGGTTTTTGCAATGGGAAGTTGGCGCCAGTGGTCGTAAATCTTTGCTTGAGGAGGCAACTCGCGCCCTGCAGACCAGTTCGCCTTCACTGCCTTGGCCGCTTTGACCGCACACCACTCGTCTTTACATACGACGGCCAGAAAGTTGTCTTTGCGAACGGTTTGTACAAAACCTTTCAGTTTTTTTGCGTCTGTGTCGTCAACACTCACTAAGGTTGCACCTGCTTGGAGCGGACGAATGACGCGTGCGTGCAGCATCCCGGGCAAACGAAAATCGTGCACGAAAGGATGTTCGCCTGAAACCTTATCTGGAATGTCGACGCGTGGGATGGACTTACCAACGATCGTGTATTCCTTGGGTGACTTGACCGGCGCTTTGGGGTCTACTTTGAGCTTAAAGCCGTCGCCAATAATGTCGCCGTAGGCGAGTGCTTGTCCTGGCTTAGACGCTGCGGTAATGATGCCGTCTTTGACACTGAGCTCAGTGACCGGGACTTGCAGCTTTTCAGCAGCGCGCGCCAGCAACGCGATGCGTGCGTTCGCTGCTGCGATGCGGAGCGCCCCGCCACCCTGCTGCAGGGTGATGGCAGCGCCTGTTAACCATTGATCAGGTGTCGTGGCGGTGTCGCCCATGATCATGGAGATTCGGTTAAACGGAACTGACAACTCTTCCGCTGCGATTTGTGAGAGTGCAGTTTTAGTTCCTGTCCCGAGATCTACCTTGCCGACAAAGACTGTGATCTTGCCATCGCGATCAATCGTGAGCCATGAGTCGAGTACATCCTTGGCAACACTTTTAGGAGGGCGTAAGCCGTAGTTTGCAGACGCCGAATTTGCGCCCATCGAAAAACTAACAACCAACATGCCAGCACCGCTGGCTTTTAAAAACTCGCGTCGTGTAAATGCGTTCATGCGTTCACCTGTGTATGAATAGGTTGTGGATGGGGTCAGGCAGCAGCGAGGTAGCGTTTTACCGCTGCCACAATCCGCTGATGGGTACCGCACCGACACAGATTTCCCGCGAGGGCCTCATTGATTTGCGCGTCCGTTGGGTTTTTATTGTTGGCGAGAAATGCGCTGGCAGTCATGATCATGCCGTTAATGCAATAGCCGCACTGCACGGCCTGCTCATCAATGAACGCTTGTTGTAATTTGCCAGGTTTTTTTGCACTGCCCAGCCCTTCGAGCGTGGTGACGCTCTTACCTTGCATAGCCGTAGCGGGCGTTACGCACGAGCGCACGGCCTGGCCGTCTACAACGACCGTACAGGCCCCGCATTGTCCAAGGCCGCAGCCAAACTTAGGTCCGTTGATTTCAAGGTTGTCCCGCAATGCGTATAGCAGTGGGGTGTCGTCTTCAATTTCGACTTTGTGCGACTTGCCGTTTACACTCAAATTTACCGTTGCCATGCTTGTCTCCCGCTATTTATATTATTGCGACCAGAATAGGTCGTCAGACTTACAGCAACCACTTTACCGAAATGGCGTGAAATTGCAAAGCATCAAATACACCTCTCGAATGATGGCGCACGCATGACCATAAGTTTGCAAGGAATCAGGCTATCTCGGGCAGCCCGTCTGGTGCTCGACGACGTCAGTCTGACCCTTGCCCCAGGCGAGGTTGTTGGCGTCCTTGGTGAAAACGGGGCGGGTAAATCAACATTGATTGACGCCGTTGCGGGTGAGGTTTGTCCCGCAGCAGGTCAGATCATGATCTCGGGTCGAGATCTGGCCGGGTTGGATGCGACCGAGCAGGCACGTTGCAGGGCTGTTCTGCCGCAAACGCCAAGCTTGAGCTTTGATTTAACGGTGACCGAAGTCGCTGAAATGGGGGCCTACCCCTTTCCTGAGGCAAGTCCCAGTGTTGTTGATGCATGGGTGGCGCAGGCTTTAGGCTGGGCAGATTTGGTGGATTTGGCGCCGCGCCGCTATCTGACCCTGTCGGGCGGCGAAAAGCAGCGGGTGCACCTTGCGCGCGTGTTGGTTCAAGGCTTGGCGATCGCAGCACATGGCGAGAAGCCTTTCATTCTTCTCGATGAGCCTGCTGCCAGTTTAGATGCACGACACCAGATTGAATTGATGCGCTGTTTACGACTCTTTGCAACCCGCTATCAGGCGGGCGTCCTTGTTGCGCTGCACGATATTAATCTTGGTGCACGGTGGTGTGACCGTTTGGTGCTTCTTGGCAAGGCGAGCGTTGTCTCCCAGGGCTGTCCTCAGGTTGCATTGACCCCTCAGACACTCAAGGACACCTTCGGCTTAGACATGATGGTGATGCCCCATCCTTTGGATACGGGGTGCGTGCTGGTGCTCGATCGGGTTACTTGTTAAGCTGTTTCAACTCGTCATCCCTTTATGCTGCAGCGCAGCAGGTCGGTGACTTTGGCAAGGAATTGAAATGAATATAGCAATTGTAGGATCGGGGCTAGTGGGTCAGGCGTGGGCGATCGTTTTTGCGCGCGGTGGTCATCAGGTCAACATGTGGGATGGTGACCCCGCAGCAGTCGCACATGCGCAGACATTGATTGCAAAGCAAGTCGCAGATTTGTATGCAGCTGGGCTCATTACTGACCCAGCAGGTTTGGTCGGACGAATCAAAAGCGTGACGACGCTTGAAGAGGCCTTGGCGGATGCGCAATACGCACAAGAAAGTCTACCGGAGCGGCTTGAGACCAAAAAAGAAATCTTCTCCAGAATGGACGCACTGGCTGCGCCTACAGCCGTTTTAGCAAGCTCGACGTCGAGCATTCCCGCTTCCGCGTTTACGGAAAATTTAGCTGGACGCGCGCGTTGCCTGATCGCGCACCCCGTGAATCCTCCCTATCTTGTGCCTGTGGTTGAAATATGTGGCGCACCCTGGACCGATGCCTCTGTCGTGCAGCAGGCGTGGGATGTGATGGAGGGGGTAGGCCAAAAACCGGTCAAGATTCATAAGGAATTGAAAGGTTTTGTATTGAATCGCTTGCAAGGCGCTCTGTTGCGCGAGGCGTTTCGACTGGTCGAAAACGGCTATGTCGATGCTGAGGGTCTGGACGTGACAGTCAAAGAGGGGCTGGGCTTACGTTGGTCTTTTATGGGCCCCTTCGAGACCATTGACCTCAATGCGCCGGAAGGACTGGCGGATTACGCACATCGATTCGATGAGATGTATCAAGCGATGTCTCTTGAGCAGACCTCAACTGAGCACTGGTCAGAGGACGTCATTCAAAAGCTTGAAGCACAACGTCGCTCTTTACTGCCAAAAGACAAACTGTTGGCGCGGCGCCTGTGGCGGGATCGGCGCCTGATGGCACTTGCTGCACACAAAAAATCTGCCGAAAAGTAAGAACGGATTCTTTCTTAAATTTTAATCAACGCACTCACTGGTCACTACAACATGAAAGTCAATGACGCATTTGCCGACTACAGCCGCTTTATCAAGATTCGCCGCGATATTCACGCGCATCCAGAGCTCGGTTTTGACGAGCACCGCACCTCTGAAATCGTGGCGGGTCTATTAAAAGAATGGGGCATTGAGGTGCATCGCGGCATTGCAGGTACTGGCGTGGTGGGCGTATTGAAGGCTGGGAATAGTAAGCGCACGATTGGCTTGCGGGCTGATATGGATGCACTGCCTCTACAAGAGTTAAACGAATTCGAGCACCGTTCCACTCACGATGGCAAGATGCATGCCTGTGGTCATGATGGACACACCACGATGCTTCTCGCTGCTGCCTGGCACCTTTCTCAGACACGCAACTTTGATGGCACCGTACATTTTGTTTTTCAGCCAGCCGAAGAGATGGGCAAGGCGGGCGCGAAGAAAATGATTGATGATGGTTTGTTTGAACGCTTTCCGTGTGAAGCAATTTTTGGGCTACACAATTGGTCAATTGGCTCGGTGGGAGGCTTTGCTTTAAATCGTGGCCCGCTGATGGCGTCGAGCAGCACCTTCAAAGTCACTATGAAAGGTCAGGGGACGCACGCTTCGCTTCCGCATACTGGCATCGATCCCATCACACCGGTCCTGTCGTTGGCGACAGCACTTCAAGGGCTCGTTGCAAAAGTGATACCTGGCACCGAACGGGCGCTGTTGGCTGTGACCCAACTTGAAGGTTCTTCCGCACCAAACGTGATTCCCAACTCTGCGTCGGTGGGTGGGACCATCCGCACTTTCTCCGTCTCAGCGTTAGATCGTTTGGAAGAAAGGCTGCGCACGCTCGCCACGCAGACTGCATTGGCGCATGAGTGTGAAGCGGACATTTTTTTCAGACGTGCATCGCCGCCGGTCGTCAATCATGCGAATGAAGCGGATTTCGCGGCGCAGATTATGCGCGAAATCGTGGGCCCAGACATGGTGAACGACCAGTACCCTGGTGTAATGGCCGGAGAAGATTTTGCACACATGCTGTTGGTGAAGCCGGGTTGTTATGCCTTTATTGGAAACGGTGAAGGCAAGCATCGGTTAGAGGGCCATGGAGAAGGCGCATGTGTTGTGCACAACACGTCCTACGATTTCAATGATGCAATCATCCCGGTGGGGGCGAGCTATTTTGTTCGCCTCACAGAACGCTGGCTCTCGGACGCAAGATAACCGTATGCCGCTCCACATCTAAGGGTTAACCACGGGTCGATTCGCCGGCAAAGCCCAGTTCAAAGTAGGGTTTTATAGCCAACATTTCGTTATGATCTGACGTTAGCTTTCGGCTTGCGCTTGCTTGTTGTGGCGCAGCTAAACGCTTGGAGGTATAGAGATGATCCAGTTACTTGCTTTGGCGCGCCTAATCGATCGGGTGAGCGATTTTTTTGCGGTATTCGCAAAGTGGGCAGTCCTGCTTTGCAGTTTAATTAGCGCGGGTAACGCAGTGATGCGCTACACGTTTTCTTACAGCTCAAACGGCTGGCTTGAAATTCAATGGTATTTGTTTGCAGCCTGTGTGATGCTTGGCGCGGCGCAAGTCCTACGCGTCAACGAGCACGTCCGTGTAGACGTGATTTACGGAACGCTAAAAAGTAAGAGCCGAGTCTGGATCGACTTATTTGGGCTGACCTTCTTTTTGATGCCCGCGATGCTGCTGTTTGCCTATCTTTCATGGCCTTTGTTTGTCGGCATGTATGTTTCTGGTGAAATCTCCGGGAACGCTGGGGGCTTGATCCGCTGGCCTGTCATGATGTTGTTACCGCTGGGCTTTGCCTTGATGGCATTGCAAGGCGTTGCCGAAATGATTAAGCGCGTCGGCTGGTTGACTGGTGCCTATCAGATGGATCTGACCTACGAGAGGCCACTTCAATGAGCATGCAAAATTTCGCGCCCCTAATGTTCCTGGGGTTAATTCTGATCATGTTGATTGGATTTCCCGTTGCATTTTCGTTGTCTGCGTTGGGACTGTTAAGCGGCTTTATTGCGATCCAGATGGGTTGGTTTCCCGCCGCCTTTATGTACAACTTGCCGCTGAATATCTTCAGTATTTTATCCAACGATCTATTGTTAGCCATTCCATTCTTTACCTTGATGGGGGCAGTGCTCGAGAAGTGTGGGTTAGCCGAAGATATGCTCGACTCGATGGGACAGCTGTTCGGTCCGATACGGGGTGGCGTCGGTTATTCCGTCATCATCGTGGGCTTTATTCTGGGCGCGGTGACAGGTACCGTCGCTGGGCAGGTCATCGCGATGGCGATGATCTCGCTACCTGTCATGATGCGCTATGGTTACAACATGCGTTACGCCACTGGAGTTCTCGCGGCGTCAGGAACCATTACACAGCTCGTACCGCCCTCTCTGGTGCTCGTGGTCATGGCTGATCAACTGGGTCGCTCAGTAGGCGATATGTACAAAGGGGCCTGGGGTCCATCGATTCTTCAGATCCTTTTATTTTTAGTCTATACCTTCGTGCTGTCCCGACTGCGCCCGGGCCATATGCCAGGGTTGCCGCCCGAGGCGCGCACGCTGCATGGCTGGGAACTTTGGCGCAAATGTTTGCGCGGCATCATTCCCTCGGCGATGCTCATTTTTGCTGTGTTGGGGAGCATGGGTGGTCTACCTTTCATGACCACTGCGATTGCAACGCCCACCGAAGCGGGTGCGATGGGTGCTGTGGGCGCAATACTGCTTGCGGCCTTTCACCGACGGCTGAACTGGGAAATCGTGCGCGATGGTATGACAGGCACGATGCGTATCACCGCCATGGTGGTCTTTATTCTGATCGGATCGCGGGTGTTCTCACTGGTATTTCAGGGTGTAGATGGTGCCATATGGATCGAGCACTTGCTATCTAGTTTGCCCGGTGGTCAGATTGGCTTTCTGTTCGTCGTTAATATTTTTGTATTCTTCCTCGCGTTTTTCTTAGATTTCTTTGAGATCGCTTTCATCATCCTGCCTATGCTTGCGCCTGTCGCGAGCAAGCTTGGGATTGACATGATTTGGTTTGGTGTTCTGTTATGCGTGAACATGCAGACTAGCTTTATGCATCCGCCCTTTGGCTTCGCTCTGTTTTACTTGCGCAGCACGGCCGACAACTTATTCAAGTCTGGCTCTCTGCCAGCAAAGGTGTTGTCTAGAGATATTTATCTTGGCTCTATTCCATGGGTGCTACTGCAATTAATGCTTGTAGTCATTGTGATTTTCTTTCCGCAAACAGTGAC
>CAMCWG010000153.1 GCA_945882005.1 Bordetella parapertussis | reverse complement strand
CCCTGCCTCACCGCAAGCTTGGGCAGACTAAAGCTCGACCGAGCTGCACCACCATAGCCTAGCTTGCCATGCCCATGCAAATCAACCTCTTGCCCAAAGAGGTCTTTTAACGCTTGCGCACGCGGCCCAGCGGGCTTGATATGCCAGTCAAAGCGCATGGCAGACTGCGGCAGAAGCAGATTAGAGACTTTGTAGGTCGCCTGAGCGGTGTAGAGCGGGCTACCGTCCTTCGCCTCAGCACTGACATCCGCAAACTGTAAATCAAACGAACCTGTCGCTGAAAGCAAAGATTGGTCGTGCTTCACATTGACAATGCGTAAGGCAGCACCTGGTTTACTACGCTCGGTGATGGTCGTAACAAATGCTTCTGTACTGCGCCCAACATAAATACTAGCGCCCAGCCAAACAGCCAGAAGCACTAAGATCAAACCGCCGACTGCCGCAAATAGCTTTTTCATTAGGTCATTCCAGTTAACAATATTCGGTGCGAGGATTACTTTCCAAACTCAATCGATAACTCAGCAGCACGGCGATCTGCCGCCGCCATCGCTTGCACGACTGCTTGGCCGAAGCCCTGCTGCGCAAAGACATCTAGGGCAGCTGCTGTGGTCCCACCCTTGGACGTCACGCGCTCGCGCAGCACCGAAGGTGATTCGGTGGACTGTTGTGCGAGTTTGGTCGCACCGGCAAGCGTCGATAGTGCTAAGTCCCTTGCCTGCGACTCAGACAAGCCCAAGGCAAGACCGCCTTTGATGAGCGACTCAAGAAATAGGAATACGTAGGCAGGTCCACTGCCCGACAAGGCGGTGACGGCATCAATCGCACGATCTCCATCCACCCAGACAACCTCTCCCACGGTCGCGAGTAAGGCCGTCGCTTTGTCTCGGTCAGAGGCGCTGGTGGTTGTAGGCGCACTCATCCCTGTCACACCTGCACCAACCAGCGCTGGCGTATTCGGCATACACCGCACGATATTTGCAAAGGGTACAGTCTCATTGCCTAGCCACTTACCAAGGAATTCGATCGAAATCCCAGCGGCAATACTAATCACCAGCGTGTCTGGCTTTAGCCAAGGGCGGCATTGCATGACGACCTCACGCATCTGCTGCGGCTTCACGGCAAAAATCCAAACCTGTCGCTGACCAAGTAGTTGGTCTGGCGCCCCGCTCACGCTCACCGAGCGGGCACGCCACTGCGCTTGCAACGTATCAACAACCTCAACTACATGAACCTGCTCGGCAGGACAGCCCTGGGCCAGCATGCCCGAGGCCAGGGCATTCGCCATGTTGCCACCACCGATGAATGCCACTGAAGGAAACGTTGCCATCTTCATTCCAGAAATCAATAAATTAAAAGCTGTAACCCAATGCCGCCAAACACAGCAGCTCCCAACCACGTATTGTGCAAAAAGGCTTTAAAACACGCCTGCCGTTCACGACCGCGTATCCAATAGACATGCATGGCCGCTATGCCAAAACCTGCCAGCAGACCGCAATAATAAGGCCAGTCATAGGCAAGCAAGTACCCCACAACGCCTAATAAGCTGAGTGCCAAGATGTAAAACATTGCGACCAACGCCACATCATATCGACCAAAGGTAATCGCAGAGGTCTTAAGCCCGAGGCGAATATCATCATTACGGTCAACCATCGCATATTCCGTATCATACGCAATCGCCCAGCAAACGTTAGCCAACAGCATCACCCAAGCGACCATCGGAATTTGGCCTTGTATTGCAGCAAAGGACATCGGAATACCGAACCCGAACGCAATTCCCAAGTAGGCCTGTGGAAGAGCGAAAAACCGTTTAAAGAGCGGGTACGTCACAGCAAGTATCGCTGCGACAAACGCCAAGAGAATTGTAAGTCGGTTTAACAACATTACCAGTGCAAAACTCAGCAGTCCTAAAGCCGCCGCGACGTATAAGGCTTCGCGCGGTTGAATCAAACCAGCAGTCAAGACACGATTCTCGGTGCGTGCTACGTGTCGGTCTACGTCACGGTCGAAATAATCATTCATTGCGCAACCAGCCGAGCGCATCAGAAAGGTTCCAAATACAAAAACGCACAGCACGACAGGCTCCGGAAACCCGTTGGCTGCGATGAAGAGTCCCCATAACGTCGGCCATAACAGCAACAAGGTGCCGATGGGCTTATCGATCCGCACGAGCTTTGCGTAGAGGACAAGTCGTTCAATCACGATGGGTAGCGCTCCGTGCACCAGAGGACTCAAGCATATGCACACCCTCCAGTTCACAAGCAAAGACAGCTTGCACCAGAGCGTCAATGGCAACCGTGCGTGGGAAACTCTTACGCCACGCAAGGACTACGCGGCGATTCGGGACAGGCTCATCAAACTTGATGTACTTCAAGAGTTTGCTGTTGCGATCACCTGCTGTAACCGAACTCGCCGGAATCACAGTGATGCCAATGCCTGCGGCAACCATGTGCCGTATCGTTTCGAGTGAGGAGCCCTCAAAGGTGCGTTGGATTCCTTCGCTCGTCGCAGCAAACCGTGACAGTTCTGGACAGACTTCCAATACTTGATCTCGAAAACAATGGCCACTGCCGAGCAGCAACATATTCTGCTGTTTCAGGTCTTCGGCAGAAATTGTTTTACGGCTTGCCCAAGGATGTTTAGCCGGAATGGCAACAACGAAGTCCTCATCGTACAACGGAAGCACACTTAACCCAGAGTCAGGGAGAGGCAATGCCATGATGGCACAATCAATTTCACCTTGCCGCAAGAGCTCTAACAAACGAACAGTGAAGTTCTCTTGCAGGATCAAAGGCATTTGCGGTGTGCGCTCGATCTGCGTCGGCACTAACCTTGGAAGCAAGTACGGGCCGATCGTGTGGATGACGCCCACGCGTAAAACACCAGCGAGCGGGTCACGACCCAGACGCGCAAGCTCCTTGATGTTGGCACTCTCTTCCAAAACTTTTTGAGCTTGCAACACAATCTGCAAACCAATCGCCGTCACACCGATCTCCGTACCGCCGCGCTCAAAGAGTGTGACACCTAATTCGTCTTCAAGCTTCTTAATGGCCACAGACAAGGTCGGCTGGCTAACAAAACAGGCCTCCGCCGCGCGTCCAAAGTGTTTTTCTCGGGACACTGCAACGATATATTTCAATTCTGTGAGGGTCATGATGACTCCTTTGATTTATTCTTAAAATAGCTTAACTGCGTAGGTAGTCTTCTCTGCCACGCATCCAACGATCTAAATGCTTGCGTACTGTTTGCGGGTCCGACTCGCGCAACGCAATCGCCTGCTCCCGTGCGACACCCACTAAATCACCATCCTGCGCGAGATCTGCAAATTTCAGTAAGGTGAGTCCAGACTGCCGTGCACCCAGCAACTCACCGGGACCCCGCAGATCGAGGTCGCGCTGGGCTATTTCAAAACCGTCTTGCGTTTCGTACATTGCGCGTAACCGTTGGCGCGCCAGCATTGATAATGGGGTCTGATACATCAGCACGCACACGGATCGCTTCGCACCTCGTCCGACGCGTCCTCTTAATTGATGTAGCTGAGCCAGACCAAAACGCTCCGCATGTTCGATGATCATTAAAGACGCATTAGGAACATCTACGCCGACTTCAATCACTGTCGTTGCCACCAGTACATCTAGCAGCTGCTCCCTAAAGGCTTGCATCACCGCAGCCTTCTCTGTGGGTGTGAGCCGACCGTGCACTAAGCCAACCCGCCGAGGACTCAAGGTATCAACGAGCTCGGCATGCGTATCGACGGCATTCTGTAAATCTAAAGCTTCACTTTCCTCAATCAAGGGACAGACCCAGTACGTTTGCTGCCCTTCGTCACAGGCTTGCGCGACATGCGCGATGATATCGACGCGGCGATCAGATGCAAATAACTTCGTCACAATAGGCGTGCGACCTGGCGGCAGTTCGTCAATCGAAGACACCTCAAGATCCGCATAAAACGTCATGGCGAGCGTACGTGGAATTGGGGTCGCGCTCATGGTTAATTGATGTGGAATGAGTTCTGGGTCTAAGGCTTGTCGCTCAGCTTGCTTCCCCTCTTCTCCTTTGCGTGACAAGGAGAGTCGTTGGCCTACACCAAAGCGATGCTGTTCATCGACGATCACCAACCCCAACGAGTCAAAATCAACACCCTCTTGAATCAGGGCCTGCGTACCCACAACAAGCTGTGCTTGGCCAGAGCGGATCGCCTCAAGGGATTCACGTTTTGCCTTGCTCGACATACTGCCCGCAAGCCAACACACGCGTATCCCAAGCGGCTCAAACCATGACAATATTTTGTTGAAATGCTGCTCGGCCAAGAGCTCAGTCGGCGCCATCAATGCCACTTGCACACTATGCTCTATCGCTCGCAGCGCTGCGAGCGCAGCCACGATCGTCTTGCCGCTACCAACGTCGCCTTGGAGTAACCGATACATGGGATATGGTCGCCCAAGGTCAGAATGAATTTCAGTCAACACACGGGCTTGCGCCGAGGTGAGTGAAAACGGCAGACTTTTTAACAACTGCTCCGACAAAGACGACTGCCCCTTGTGGGATGCGATCGGGCCTAAGGGTCGCGCACGCTTAACTAGCCTCTGATCTCGCGCTGCCGCAAGGGAGAGCTGTTGCGCCAACAACTCATCAAATTTGATACGCGTCCATGCCGGATGCGTGTGCTCAAGCAGGCTGGTGGAATCAAGATCTGCACGGGGCGCGTGAATCGTCTGCAAGGCTTCGCGCAACGGCATGAGCCCAAGCTGGGTCCGCGTTTCTGGCGACAAGGTGTCGTGTAAGTCCACAGTTGCTAATGCAGTCCCGATCGCCTTACGCAAGCTGGCCTGTGATAACCCGTCCGTCGTGGGATAGACGGGCGTGAGCGCAGCGGACAAGGGTGCTCCTGCGACACTAAGTCTCGGGTGAACCATCTCAACGCCGTGACGCACGCCGCGGACCTCTCCGCGCACACGCCAGCGCTTGCCTGGTTGCATTTGAGACTGTTGACTTGGGTAAAAGGTCAGCCATCGCAGGTGGATCTCACCTGTTTCATCCCGCAGCACGGCAGTCAGCTGACGCCTCGGCTTAAGTACCACTTCACTGCGCACAACCTCGCCCTCGATCTGCGCCATCATCCCTGGTCGGACAGATCCAATCGCCACAATTTGAGTTTCGTCCTCGTAGCGCAACGGCAAGTGCAGTACCAAGTCTTCGGCACTGACGAGGCCAAGGCGAGCGAATTTCGACTCCAGGCTGATCGCTGGTGTCTTCGCACTGGGGCGTTTAGACGCAGGGCGAGTGTTCACGTTAGCGCAACAGCGAGGGCGGCATCACCTTAAACAACGATGATCGCTTCAACCTCGAATTGCGCACCCTTTGGTAGGCTCGACACGCCAACCGTTGAACGGGCTGGATAAGGTTGAGGCAAACGCTCTGCCATCAGAGCGTTGACGATACCAAATTGGCCTAAGTCAGTCAGAAAGAGATTGAGCTTGACTATATTTTCAAGCTTGCCGCCCGCAGCCTCGATCACCGCTTGCATGTTGGAAAAAGCCTGTTTGACTTGATCTTCAAACTTATCCGATACCATGTCACCGGTTGCGGGAACCAAACCAATCTGCCCTGACAAGAAAACCATCTTACCCGCGGGCGCTTGCACTGCTTGGGAATACGGTCCAACCGCTGCAGGTGCCTTATCTGTATGAATGATTTGTTTGGACATGTGCAATCTCCGGGTTTTGCTATTGATAAACCAAAAACAATAGTTTAATCCGATTGAAGTGCTGTGTCTGCACCGCCCGCATCCATACCAAGTTCACGCAATTTGCGGGTAATTGTATTTCTGCCCATGCCAAGCCGTGCTGCGGCTTCGACACGCCGACCGCGGCACACCTCGAGCGACGACTGCAAAATTGTGCGCTCAAACTGTTGCGTCAACACAGCCCACACCTCAGGATCAGAGCGGGACAAACGTTGCGTCGCATCGATGGCCAAGAGTTGTTGCCAACTTTGTTGCTGTCCCTCGCCGCTTGCCACGACGCTAGAAGCCGAGACCGGCAATGTTGCTGCGCGCACCTCTGGCGGCAAATCAGCGACACCAACCGTCTGACCCGCTGCCATCACAGTTAACCAATGACAAAAGTTCTCGAGTTGGCGTACGTTACCCGGAAAATCGAACTGCGCGAGAACTTGCATCGCAGCGTCTGAAATCCGTTTAACCGGCACGCCGACGCCTCGCGCGGAGAGCGACAGAAAGTGTCTTGCAAGTTCAGGCACGTCTTCGCGTCGTTCACGCAGCGGCGGCAACCGCAGTCGAATCACATTTAAGCGATGAAATAAGTCTTCGCGAAATTTTCCCTCGCGCACACGATCTTCCAAGGGCTGATGGGTAGCCGCAACAATCCGTACATCGACGCGCACAGGCTGCGAACCACCGACGCGATAAAACGTACCGTCCGATAAAACGCGTAACAGTCGGGTCTGTAACTCAAACGGCATGTCGCCAATTTCATCTAGAAAAAGTGTGCCGCCACTCGCCTCTTCAAAACGTCCGCGGCGCAGTGAATTCGCGCCGGTGAACGCACCGCGTTCATGACCGAAGAGCTCAGCCTCAAGCAGGTCTCTTGGGATGGCCGCAGTATTCAAGGCGATGAATGGACCCTTCGCACGCGCACCGTGACTATGCAGGGCGTGCGCAACCAATTCTTTTCCCGTGCCAGACTCACCCGTGATCAGGACGGTCACGTTGGACTGCGCTAAACGTCCAATTGCTCGGAACACCTCTTGCATCGCCACGGAGGAGGACTGGGTAAGGATCCCCTTATCTTGGGATACATCCGCGCGCCCCACCCCAGCTGAGGCCTCTTCAGTTTCGGGCTCCTGAACCGCGCGCGAGATCAGAGCGACCGCTTCATTGATATCGAATGGTTTCGCCAAATAATCAAACGCCCCGCCCTGAAATGCTGTGACAGTACTGTCCAGATCGCTAAACGCGGTCATGATGATCACTGGCAAGCTAGGATACGTTTCTTTGACATGCTTCAATAATTCGAAACCATCTGTTCCTGGCATGCGAATGTCTGAAATCAACGCAGCGGGCGTCTCGGATCGCAAGGCGGCCGACACTTCGTTGGCACCCACGAAACTTCGGGTGGCCATACCGGCGCGGCTTAACGCTTTCTCTAACACCCAGCGAATGGCCTGGTCATCATCTACGATCCAGACAGGTTTCATAACGACTCCATTGGTAACATCAGGCGAAACTCGGTGTGTCCGGGTTTCGAGTCAAATTCAATTACGCCACCGTGCTGCTGGAC
>CAMCWG010000152.1 GCA_945882005.1 Bordetella parapertussis | reverse complement strand
GCTTCGCAGTAGTTAAGCAGGAGTGCCCCGTGTTGTGCGGCCGTTCGTCCGAGTGCGAGTGCGAGTCGCGCATCATCAAACTGCCCATCCCAGTACTTAACAGAGCCCTTTAGCTCATGTGTATTTAAGTTGGGGAGGTCTTGCAATGTGTGTGCCATACCCATAAAACGTGTGCGCCCAAGACTGCGGCGACCCGCAAGCGCGTCGTACAGAATAAGGCCTGCACCATAAAACGGCTGTTCCCAAAACTTGTAGCAGGGCATCACAAAAGCGAGCGGCTGCGCGAGGTGTGGTGCATTATGTAAGAGCGTTGTCCGTTCGTGCAAGGCTTCGTACACTAGCGAGACATTACCCTGTGCCAGGTATCGCACGCCGCCATGTACAAGTTTGGTTGAGCGTGACGATGTCCCTTGAGCGAAGTCAGTTGCTTCAATGACGACCACCGAGTAGCCACGGGAGGCTGCATCCAGCGCGAGACCGAGACCCGTTGCGCCACCACCAATAATCGCTAGATCGTAGGGTGTATTCTTTTCGAGGCGACACAGTAGGCTTGGACGGGTCGCGTCAAGTGGCGTACTTTGCTTGCGCATGTTGTGGTCTTTTTTGGCAGTGACTGCTTAGTTTAGTCCTGTGCCCAGCCTTTTGCCCGCTCTACCGCTTGATGCCATCGGGCCAGTTTCGTCTGACGTGCGCCTTCGGACAGATTTGGCTCAAAGCGCTGGTCTATCATCCATTGTGATGCGATCTGCTCTGTGCTTGACCAGAAACCGCTTGCCAGTCCGGCGAGAAAGGCTGCACCCAAGGCCGTGGTTTCCGTAATCGCCGGACGCACCACCGGGATGCCCAAGAAATCAGCCTGAATTTGCATCAGCAGGTTGTTTTTGCAGGCCCCGCCGTCGACACGCAACTCCGCTAGCGTAATGCCAGAGTCTTTTTGCATAGCAGCAAAGACGTCCGCGACTTGTAGCGCAATGGCTTCGAGCGCCGCACGGGCGATGTGTGCTTTAGTTGTCCCGCGTGTCATGCCAACTAGGGTGCCCCGTGCGTGTCCATCCCAGTGCGGTGCGCCAAGCCCTGTAAAGGCAGGGACGAGATAGGTATCCCCGACATCCGGTACGGTTTGTGCGAGACCTTCAACCTGCGCTGCAGAGTCGATAATGTTGAGGCCGTCGCGTAACCACTGAATCGTGGCGCCCCCCATAAAGACCGACGCCTCGAGACAGTAGGTTGTTTCTGGCGTATGTTGAGCTTGACTTGTGCGCTGCCAACCGACCGTCGTGAGCAACCGGTTTGCGCTCGCAACAGGCGTGCTGCCCGTATTCAAAAGCATGAAACAGCCGGTGCCATAGGTGTTCTTTGCCATCCCAGGAGAGAAACAGGCCTGGCCAAAGGTGGCTGCTTGCTGGTCACCAATCATGGCGGTAATTGGAATGGCGCGGCCAAAGAGCGAAGGGTCCGTTTCACCGAAGTGTCCGCCGCTTGGACGAACGTCGGGTAGCAACGCCCGCGGAATACTGAACAGCTTGAGCAGCTCATCATCCCATTGCAGCGTGTGCAAGTTAAAGAGCAGGGTACGGGAGGCATTGCTTGGGTCGGTCGCATGGACTTTGCCGGCCGTAAGCTTCCAAAGCAACCAGGTGTCGATCGTGCCAAAGGCGAGTTCACCGCGCTCTGCCTGCGCGCGTGCACCCGGTGTGTGCTCAAGTAGCCAAGCTAATTTGGTCGCGGAAAAATAGGCATCCAGAACGAGCCCTGTTTTTTCCTGTAATAACTGTGTGTAACCTTGCTCGCGCAGCCTGTCACAGGTATCGGCCGTGCGGCGATCTTGCCAAACAATTGCGTTGGCGATGGGTTCGCCCGTGCGACGATCCCACAGAACTGTAGTTTCGCGCTGATTGGTGATCGCAATTGCTGCGATCTGGTTGACCAATGCAGTGGTGTCGTCTAGTCCAACTACCCGCTCAATGACTTCGCGCTGAGTGTTCCAAATATCGTTGACGTCATGTTCAACCCAAGCCGGTTGCGGGAAAATCTGGCGAAATTCTTTTTGAGCGGTCTTTACGCTGCGCCCTTGGGCGTCAAACAATATCGCCCGCGAACTGGTGGTACCTTGGTCGAGAGCCAGAATGTATTGCATAGTCGGTTAGGCCTAAAACGGGAAAAGGTAGAAGAGGCTTGTAGAGGGGCGGACCCTAATTTAAACTTTGGTCGACAAGTGTTACAAACACATGTCAAAAATATGAACAAAACCGTCATTATTTAAAGTTACAGTCCGGACAGTACCCCCAAATTTAACGTTCGACAATCCGTGGCTGAGTCCGCAATCCTAGGAGATCGTATGAAACTGAAACTTGCCGCGGCGACAGCCGCCTTAACGTTTAGCGCGCTGACAGCACTGCCTGTTCAGGCCCAAACGGAGATTCAATGGTGGCACGCAATGAGCGGTGCGTTGGGTGAGTGGGTCAACGACCTCGCCAAAGACTTCAACGCAAGCCAGAAGGACTACAAGGTTGTGCCAGTATTTAAAGGCACCTACGACGAAGCGATGACTGCCGCTGTTGCGGCCTTTCGTGCGGGTAACGCACCCCATGTTCTTCAGGTGTTCGAGGTCGGTACTGCGACGATGATGGCCAGCAAGGGTGCTATCGTGCCTGTGGCCGATGTGATGAGTAAGGCTGGCGTGAAGTTTGATCCGGCGGCCTACGTGCCTGCGGTTGCTGGCTACTACACCGCGCCGAACGGCCAAATGTTGAGTTTCCCCTTCAATAGCTCGACGACTGTGCTTTGGTACAACAAAGATGCCTTCAAAGCGGCAGGCTTAGATCCAGAAAAGCCACCAGTCACCTGGCCTGAAGTGGTCGAAGCAGCCAAAAAGCTGAAGGCCTCTGGTCATAAGTGCCCCTACACAACGAGCTGGATCAGCTGGACGCAACTCGAGAGCTTTAGTGCTTGGCACAACACCGAGTTCGCCACGCAAGGCAACGGCATGAAAGGCACCAATGCGCGTTTAAAGGTGAACGAGCCTTTGCAGGTACGCCACATACAGAACTTGTCGGATATGGCGAAAGATGGCTTGTTTGTGTACAAAGGTCGCGCCAATGCGGCCGATCCAGTGTTCGTGTCGGGCGAATGCGCGATGACGACTGGCTCCTCGGCGCTTTATGGTAACTTGAAGCGTAACGCCAAGTTCGCATTTGGTACATCGACTCTGCCCTATTACGCAGATGTGAAGGGTGCTCCGCAAAACACGGTGATTGGTGGTGCTAGCCTCTGGGTGATGGCTGGTCGCAAGGCTGATGAGTACAAAGGTGTTGCTCAGTTCTTTGATTTCTTATCTCGTCCAGAAGAGGCTGCAAAGAGCCATCAGCGCACTGGCTACTTACCGCTGACGATTGCTTCGTTTGAGCTGACAGAGAAATCAGGTTTCTACAAACAGAACCCGGGTACAGATGTTTCAGTCACGCAAATGATTCGTAAGACAACAGACAATTCCAGAGGGATTCGTCTCGGTAATCATGTGCAGATTCGCACCATCATCGATGAAGAACTCGAGCAGGTCTGGGCCGGTAAAAAGGCTGCGAAAGATGCATTGGATTCGATTGTGAAACGTGGCAACGAATTGCTTGAACGCTTTGAGAAGGCGAACAGTCGCTAAAGCGTCGACAAAGTGCGGTGGGTGTTGAAAGATACCCATCGTGCTTTCTCTAAAACCTGATGGAAAAGAAAGTTCGCTTTAAGTCTGTATGGTTGCCGTGGCTGCTGATTGCTCCACAAATGGCGATCGTCCTGGTTTTCTTTTTCTGGCCGGCTGGTCAAGCCCTGTATCAAAGTGTTCTCGAAGAGGATGCCTTTGGTATGTCCCGTCAATTCGTGGGCTGGCAGAACTTTTCTAGGCTGTTTAACGATCCGTTGTATCTGGAGTCGTTTCAAACGACCGCAATATTTTCACTTCTAGTAGCTGTTGTTGGGCTGAGCCTCGCGCTATTACTAGCGGTCATGGCCGATCGCGTTTTGCGTGCTGCCAACATCTACAAAACCTTGCTGATCTGGCCGTATGCGGTTGCCCCAGCTGTGGCCGGTGTCTTGTGGGTATTTATTTTTGCGTCCCCCATGGGTGTGGTGGCTTATGCATTACATTGGTTTGGGGTAGATTGGAACCACATGCTCGATGGTCGCGATGCCATGACTTTGATTGTTGTCGCCGCTGTGTGGAAGCAAATTTCTTATAACTTTTTATTTTTTCTGGCTGGTTTGCAGTCGATTCCTCGCTCGCTGATTGAAGCCGCTGCAATCGATGGTGCGACGCCTTGGCATCGTTTCCGGACAATCGTATTCCCCTTGCTATCACCCACGACCTTTTTCTTGTTGGTCATCAACGTCGTGTATGCCTTCTTTGATACCTTCGCGATCATTGATGCAACGACGCACGGTGGGCCTGGCAAGTCGACAGCCATTCTCGTGTACAAGGTTTACTACGATGGTTTCAAAGCGATGGATATGGGAAGTTCGGCAGCCCAGTCTGTGATCTTGATGGCGATTGTGGTGTGTCTAACAATTGTGCAATTCCGTTTTATCGAGCGTAAGGTGCAGTACTAATGAGTATGATCGAACGCCGACCAGGTCTGACGGTTCTATCGCATCTCGTGTTGATACTCGGTGTGCTGATTGTGGCATTCCCTGTGTATGTCACGATTGTTGCATCTACCCAGACGACAGCGCAGATCATGCAGAACACGCCGATGTCGCTGGTGCCGGGTGAACATGCGCTCGAGACTTATCGTCTTGCACTCTTTGGCGGTGAGACAGAGGCAGGTGGTCGAATCAATGCTGCTTGGCCCATGATGTGGGTGAGTTTGGTCACTGCGCTCCTCATTTGTTTCGGAAAAATCGCGATCTCGATCTTGTCAGCTTTCGCGATTGTGTATTTCCGGTTCCCTCTACGTGGACTGATTTTTTGGATGATCTTCATCACGCTGATGTTGCCGGTCGAGGTGCGTATCGGTCCCACATACGGTGTGGTGGCAAGTCTCGGCATGCTTAACTCGTATGCGGGGTTGACCGTTCCTTTGATTGCATCCGCAACAGCAACATTTTTGTTCCGTCAGTTTTTTCTGACGGTGCCCGACGAGTTGGTCGAGGCCGCTCGCATGGATGGCGCAGGGCCGATGCGTTTTTTTTGGGACATTCTCTTACCGCTATCGCGCACGAGCATTGCGGCATTGTTTGTCATCCAGTTTATCTATGGATGGAACCAATATCTCTGGCCTTTATTGGTGACGACCAAGGAAGATATGTATCCAGTCGTGCTGGGTATCCGACGGTTGATCTCGGGGGATGCTTACACTGAGTGGAATGTGGTGATGGCAACAGCGATGTTGGCCATGCTGCCTCCCGCTCTTGTGGTGATCTTGATGCAGAAGTGGTTTGTGAAGGGCTTGGTAGATTCCGAAAAATGATCTGTATAAAAAAAGGCGAATATTGAGATGGCAGCTATCTCGTTTCAGAATGTCGTCAAGCGTTACGGCACGGCTAAAAGTCCAGTGCAGGTGATTCACAATCTCTCGGCAAATGTCGAGCACGGAGAGTTTGTTGTGATTGTCGGGCCCTCTGGTTGCGGCAAATCGACCTTGCTCAGAATGGTGGCGGGTCTTGAAGAAATTACGGATGGTACGATTTCCATCGGTGATCGGGTTGTGAATAATTTAGAGCCGGCCGAGCGTGATATTGCGATGGTGTTTCAGAACTATGCGCTCTATCCTCACATGTCTGTCTTTGACAATATGGCCTATGGCCTAAAAATTGCACGTGTCCCCAAGGGTGAGATTCGCACACGTGTTGAAAAAGCGGCCGGAATCCTTGAGCTGATGCCCTACTTGGACCGTAAACCAAGGGCCCTATCTGGTGGACAGCGCCAACGTGTGGCGATGGGTCGCGCAATCGTTCGTCAGCCACAGGTATTTTTGTTTGACGAACCCCTGTCTAACTTAGATGCGAAGTTGCGTGCTCAAACCCGACTAGAAATCCAAAAGCTGCATCGTGAGCTAGGCATCACTTCACTATTCGTCACGCATGATCAAGTGGAAGCCATGACCTTGGCACAACGCATGATCGTGATGAATGGTGGGGTCATGGAACAATTTGGTACGCCCGAAGAGGTCTACAGCAAGCCCGCAACAACGTTTGTGGCGAGCTTTATCGGATCGCCACCCATGAACCTCTTAAAGAGCGCTGCGGGTGTCGATACGGGAATGATCCTGGGCATTCGGCCGGAGCATCTGGATTTCGCGAGTGATGGTTGGGAAGCCCAGGTGTATGCCGTTGAGCTCTTGGGCGCGGAGCGTTTGGTTTACTGCCAGCTCAATCAGGATGCGTTAATCGTCCGTATTCATGAAGACCAGGTTTGCCCAGCAGTCGGTGACTCGGTGCGTATCAAGCCGCGCGCCGATCGGACGCACCGATTCGATGCGTCGACGGGTAAGCGCTTGTCGTGACCTGGCAGTACTGGGCATTAGCATTTACCCCAATACGCTAGCCACCCTGAGTTGCGTTTGGCCGAATTCAGTATTCCGCAGGTTGTCGCTGTGATATCGTCTTTCTCTATGAAAAATAGATCCGCAAGCACAACACAGTGCGAAGCGGAATCAGGAAGACAAGGCTTGCAGCATGAACGTATCTGAATATCTACCCTTTGATCCAGTTGTGGCACCAAAGAAGCGGTTGCCCCGTGGAACGGTGGACTGCCATTTCCATGTTTTTGAAGATCCGCAAACCTACCCCTACACTGCGAATCGCTCTTACACACCGAGCCTAGCTCCTTGGGCAGCGTTCCAAAAAATGAATGACACCATCGGTGCCGATCGTGCCGTCTTGGTGCACCCCTCTGTCTATGGCTATGATCACCGCACACTTTACGACACGATGCAGGCGCACCCAGACAGATTACGCGCAGTGGGTGTATTAGAAGCCGATACATCTGAAGAGGAAATCGAGCGCCTGCACAAAGCAGGAACACGCGGTGCGCGCGTCAATATTCTGTTTGCCGGTGGCAATCAATTGAGCGACGCAGAGGCCTTGGCTAAACGTATCAGACCGTTCGGTTGGCATATTCAATTTTTAGTCGATGTGAGTGCGCAGCCAGATATCCCCGCCTGGGCAGCCAAATTAGATCTGCCGGTTGTATTCGATCACTTTGGACATCCCTCGACGCCCGATGTGCGCAATGCAGGTTTTCAAAACATGTGCGCCTCGGTAAAAGAGGGTACTGCATGGGTCAAACTCTCTGGTGCCTACCGTGTGGTCGACGCAGCAGACAAGTGGGCAGCGATTCGGCCCTT
>CAMCWG010000151.1 GCA_945882005.1 Bordetella parapertussis | reverse complement strand
AACTCCGCTGCAGCCATGACCTCCCGCAAAATCGTTCCCGAACCAAGCAGTTGGGCGCGAACCTTACTCTTGCCGCCCTTCTTCAACCGATACATCCCTCGAATAATGCCCTCTTCGTCACCCTTGGTCAGCCCAGGTTGAGGATAGTTTTCGTTCATCACCGTGAGGTAATAGAAGACGTTTTCCTGGTCCTCTACCATGCGCTTGAGGCCATGCTGAATGATCACGGCCAGTTCGTGCGCGAAGGTCGGATCGTACGAAACACAATTAGGGATTGTTGAGGAGAAGATATGGCTGTGCCCGTCTTCATGCTGCAAACCTTCGCCATTGAGGGTGGTGCGTCCAGCGGTTCCGCCCAACAGGAATCCGCGCGCCTGCATATCACCCGCCGCCCAAGCCAAATCGCCGACGCGCTGGAATCCGAACATCGAGTAATAGATGTAGAACGGAACCATGATGCGGTTGTTGGTCGAATACGACGTTGCTGCAGCAATCCAGGAACTGAACGCACCAGCCTCGTTGATCCCTTCCTGCAGCAACTGTCCGTCCGCTGCTTCGCGGTAGTACATCACCTGATCTTTATCTACAGGGATGTATTTTTGACCTTCCGGCGCGTAAATACCGATCTGACGGAACAAACCCTCCATACCAAAGGTGCGGGACTCATCGGCAAGAATCGGCACCACGCGCGGACCAATATCCTTGTCACGCAACACTTGATTCAAAACACGCACAAACGCTTGCGTCGTCGAGATCTCCCTGCCCTCAGCGGTCGGTTCGAGCACAGGCCTAAATACCTCGAGTGCAGGCGCGATAAGCTTCTCGTCTGCCTTGACGCGCCGTTTTGGAAGATAACCTCCAAGTGCTTTGCGACGCTCATGCAAGTACAGCATTTCCGGCGCATCTTCAGCCGGCTTGTAGTAGGGAACGTCTTCCAACTTGCTATCTGGAATTGGAATGTTGTAGCGGTCACGGAACTCCCGAATGGTGTCCGTATCTAGCTTTTTCTGTTGATGCGAAGGATTCTTAGCCTGCACCATATGACCGACGCCATAGCCCTTGATGGTCTTGGCGAGAATGACAGTCGGTTGGTCCTTGTGTTTTGTCGCAGCAGAGAAGGCTGCGTAAACTTTGTGCGGATCATGACCCCCACGGTTGAGACGCCAAACGTCCTCATCGCTCATGCGTGAGACCATCTCGAGAAGCTTTGGATGCTTACCAAAGAAATGATCGCGCACAAATTTCCCATCGTTGGCTTTGTAGGCTTGGTACTCACCATCTACGGTCTCATCCATAATCTTGCGCAGGATGCCCTCTTTATCGCTGGCAAGCAGTGGATCCCAGTAGCCGCCCCAGATCATTTTGATCACGTTCCAGCCACTGCCACGGAAATCGCCCTCAAGCTCCTGAATAATTTTGCCGTTACCGCGTACGGGGCCATCCAGACGTTGAAGGTTGCAATTGATCACGAAAATTAAGTTATCAAGCTTCTCGCGTGCAGCCAAGCTAATCGCACCAAGTGATTCTGGCTCATCCATCTCGCCATCACCGCAAAATACCCAGACCTTGCGCTGACTTGTATCGGCAATGCCGCGGGCATGCAAATACTTTAGGAAGCGGGCCTGATAGATCGCCATCAGGGGGCCTAAGCCCATCGATACAGTTGGAAACTGCCAAAACTCTGGCATTAATTTTGGGTGTGGATACGACGAGAGGCCTTTGCCACCCACCTCTTGCCTGAAGTTGTTCAACTGATCTTCAGTCAAACGCCCTTCAAGGTACGCACGACCGTACACGCCGGGTGAAGAATGCCCCTGAAAATAGACTAGATCACCGCCACGCTCTGGCGTGTCGGCATGCCAGAAATGATTCTGACCACAACCGATCATCGTCGCAAGGGATGCGAACGATGCAATGTGACCGCCTAGGTCTCCACCATCGGGCGGATTGTGCTTGTTGGCTTTGACCACCATCGCCATTGCGTTCCAGCGGATGTAGTGACGGATGCGGGCTTCGAGTTCCTGATTACCTGGATGCGCGGGCTCTAAGGCCGCGGGAATCGTATTGAGGTACGCGGTGTTGGGCGAAAACGGGATATGCGCGCCCGAGCGTCGCGCCAAGTCGGTCAGTCTCTCTAAGAGGTAGTGCGCACGATCGGGGCCTTCGCGGTCAAGGACTGCAGCCAGGGCATCGAGCCACTCTTGGGTCTCAAGCGAATCATCATCGTTCGCGGCTTGGAATGCGGCAGCTTGTGGTGCCATAGCGATCTCCTGGATAGGTAGGACTCTTGTTGTGAAGCCTACTTTGTTTTGAGTATTTTTGGCATTCTAGGTAGAAGTTTAATCTTGAGCAACTAAAATTTCATCAAGCGGTATGTATTTTCATATTATGAAATTTAAGGAATATTTCGTCGCGCAGGTGCGACTAAAATACGATCCTAATATGGATAACCCGAATGGCCAATCCCCCTAAGTCAGTCGTTTCGATTCCCTTTCAGGACCAAGCGCGATTGAGGCGCAGGCGTTGGTATTGGCTAACGCCGATGCTGATACTCGTCTTATACGCCTGTGTGATGAGTGCTTTTTTCTGGCTGCAGCGTCTGCACGATGGCAGCGTCATGTTTATCACGATCGACCAAGAGATGCGCCAACAACGCCTCATTTGGGTTGTGATCGGATTGTCGGTGGTAATCGTTATCGCCTTGCTTATGCTTTGGCGTTACACCCACTATCGCTCCAAAGCTGAAGCGGCTCTGATTACTGAGACCGGTTTTCGCAGAGCGATGGAAAACTCCATGTCCACCGGTATGCGCGTACTCGATTTAGAAGGACGGATCGCCTACGTTAATCCCGCGTTCTGCCGCATGATTGGCTGGAACGAGGCGGATCTTATCGGGCGCTTGCCACCTTTCCCCTACTGGGTTCCAGGGCAACACGATAGCCAGCAACAAGTACTCGATAGTGTCCTGTCAGGAAAAGCTCCGAGCACGGGTGTCGAAATTGAAGCGCAACGCCGAGACGGATCGCGCTTCAGCGCGCGCATGTATGTCTCCCCACTCCTTGACCCCAAAGGCACCCAAATCGGCTGGATGACGTCCATGACCGACATCACTGAGCCCAAGCGCATTCGAGAGGCGCTAACGGCTGCGCATGAACGGTTTATGACCGTTCTAGAAGGCCTCGATGATGCAATCTCAGTGACGGCCGACACGAACGACGGCGTCGAGCTACTGTTTGCCAACCGAACCTATCGGCGCTTATTCGGCTCGCAAACACAAGGTCACGAGGAGATGTTGGCAGGTCGCCGCGGTCGTTACACGGATGAGTCGGTTGAAGTGTTCTCCGACTCGGTTCAAAAATGGTTCGAAGTACAGCACCGAATGTTGGCATGGACGGATGGCAGACGAGTCCGCCTTCAGGTCGCGCGCGACATCACAGAGCGCCGCAAGCACGAGGAGGCCTCTCGTGTGCAGCAGGAAAAAATCCAGATCACTAGCCGCCTGACGACGATGGGGGAAATGGCCTCATCGCTGGCACACGAATTAAACCAGCCCCTCACCGCGATCGCTAACTACAGCATGGGTGCAGTGGCGATGGTCAAGGCCGGGCACACCGATATGGGTACCTTGCTCCCGGCGCTCGAAAAAGCAGCCGCGCAAGCACAACGAGCCGGCAAAATCATCAGCCGTATCCGTGACTTCGTCAAACGAAGTGAGCCCCGGCGTCAAAACGTCCCGATACAAACTATCGTAGACAACGCGGTGAGTCTCGCAGAAATACATGCCAGGAAACGACAAGTCGAGATCGTGCGCAACATCCCTGAGAGCCTGCCCGATGTCTATGCAGATCCTATCTTGATTGAACAGGTTCTTCTGAATCTGCTCAAGAACGGTCTGGAATCCATGGATCAGGCAATACTTAGCACGCTCGCACTCGATGTCTCACTGCATGACAACCAGATTGAAGTAGCCGTGAAAGACCGTGGACATGGCCTGTCGGACCCAGAGCGTCTCTTTGAGCCATTTTTTAGTACCAAGTCCGAGGGACTAGGTATGGGTCTGAATATTTGTCGCACCATCATTGAGTCGCATCACGGGCGCCTTTGGGCCAGTAGCAACCCAGATGGCGGAACCATTTTTCGCTTTACACTACCGTGCGCTTCTAACCTAGAGGCAGAGCACAGCAATCAGTCCGAGGAGTTACCCGCATGAGCACGCCAAACGTCGCAAGTACCGTCTTTATCGTTGACGATGACGAGGCCGTAAGAGATTCACTTCGGTGGTTGCTTGAAGCAAACGGCTACCATGTCAGCGCATTTTCGAGTGCCGAGACCTTTCTAGCTGCGTTTGATGACAAGACAACGGGTGTACTAATTGTTGACGTCCGTATGCCGGGCATGAGCGGCCTCGAACTCCAAGAGCAGTTGATTGCCCGTAAGTCATCCATGCCGATCGTCTTCATCACAGGCCACGGTGATGTCCCCATGGCCGTTTCAACGATTAAGAAAGGCGCGATCGACTTTTTAGAAAAGCCTTTTGATGAGACCGATCTACGCGAGATTGTGGCGCGTATGTTTGAACAGGCGAACCAGCGTTTGACGCAAGCTAAAGCCCAGCGCGAGCACGAAGCGATGCTCGGTCGTTTAACTGCACGCGAGCAGCAAGTCCTTGAGCGTATCGTTGCAGGCCGTCTAAACAAGCAAATCGCGGATGACTTGGGCATCAGCATCAAGACCGTTGAAGCACATCGCGCCAATATTATGGAAAAACTCCAAGTCACAACCGTTGCAGACTTAATGAAAGTAGCCTTGGCTAAGCCTGAGGGCAGCGCATGACGGCCAAGGTCATAGATGGCGTCAAACTTGCAGCGACGATTCGCGAAGGTGTTGCGGCACGGGCCGCCGCACTGGCAGCACACGGTATCAAACCCGGGCTCGCGGTAGTGCTCGTAGGCAGCGACCCCGCTTCTCAAGTGTATGTGCGTAACAAAGTAACTGCCTGCGAAAAGGCTGGGATGCATTCGGTATTAGAACAATACCCCGCTGACATGACCCAAGAAGCTTTGCTCGCTCGAATCGAGACATTGAATGCCGACCCCAGTATTCACGGTATTTTGGTGCAACTCCCGCTCCCAAAGCATATTGATTCGCACCGTGTCATTGAGGCAATCGCCGCAGACAAAGACGTTGACGGTTTCCATATCAGCAACGCAGGCTTGCTCATGACGGGTACGCCCCTCTTCCGACCTTGCACGCCTTACGGCGTCATGAAAATGCTTGAGTCCGAGCAAGTCGTACTGCGCGGTGCCGTTGCGGTAGTCGTGGGCGCGAGCAATATTGTTGGCAAACCTATGGCAATGCTGTTGCAAACTGCTGGCGCAACCGTCACGATTTGCAATTCAAAAACGCGGGATTTGGCTTGGCATACACGCCATGCGGATATAGTGATCGTTGCCACAGGAAAGGCCGGTATGATCACAGGCGACATGATCAAGCCGGGCGCTACTGTGATCGATGTAGGCATTAACCGTGGCGCCGATGGCAAACTGTGCGGAGACGTCGACTATGCGTCCGCAAAGGAAGTCGCTGGCGCCATTACTCCAGTCCCGGGTGGCGTGGGTCCCATGACAATCGCCATGTTGCTTGTTAACACTATAGAAGCGGCTGAACGCGTGTTAGCGCGTCGCACAACCACATGAATCCTCTGATCGTTCCCATCCAAAACTTTGTAGATTACGCGGCAATACAACCTGACCATATTGAAGCCGCCATACCCGCTCTCCTCGCCAAGGCCCGCGCTGCAGTTGAGCTAGCTTCGCGCGCAGACGGCCCCTCAACGTGGGAATGTGTGGTGGATGCGGTGGATGAGGCTAGTGGGCCCTTGTGGCGCGCCTGGTCCATCGCAGGTCACCTTAATTCCGTTGTGAACACTCCCGAATTACGCAATGCGTATAACGCAATGCTTCCAGCCATTAGCGAATATTCAACGTGGGTCGGTCTGCACGCCGGTTTGTACAAGAAGTGCAGGCAATTACGCGAGAGTGCTCAATTTTCTGAACTATCGTCAGAACGTCAACGTGTCGTAGAACTATCTTTACGCGACTTCAAACTTAGCGGAGTCGAGCTGCAAGGCAGTGCCCGTGATAACTACGCGGCCAACTCGGAAAAACAAGCGCAAGTGTCGCAAAAGTTTTCAGAGAACGTCCTCGATGCAACGGACGCTTGGACCCTAAAGATTGACAATATCGACAGACTAGCCGGCATACCAAGCGATGTATTGGAGTCGATAAAGGACCCCGAGACCGCATCGTGGACATTGAACCTGAAGATGCCGTGTTACTTGCCAGTCATGCAGTATGCGCATGATCGAGAGCTTCGACGCTCCCTGTACCACGCGTACGCCACACGAGCGTCGGATCAGGGTGATGCCAAGTTTGATAACTCAGCATTAATTGAGGAGTCGCTCGTTCTTCGCGCACAAGAAGCCAAATTATTAAGCTTTCAGCATTATGCAGAATTACGCTTACAGACAAGAATGGCTAAGAGTGCTGGAGAGGTTGTCGATTTTTTGCGGCAACTGACCACCAAAGCCAAGCCTTTTGCCCAGCGAGACTTGGCTGAGCTCACTGAGTTTGCACGGTCCACCTTGAACTTGACAGACTTGCAGCCCTGGGACGTCGCTTTCGTGTCGGAACGGTTACGTGAGTCACGGTACGACTATTCAGAGGATGAGGTTAAACAATACTTCACTGAACCGCGCGTATTGAAAGGCCTCTTTAATGTAATCGAGACCTTGTTCCACGTTGAGCTCATCGAATATCCCGTTAGTGGCTGGTGTCCAGACGTGCGTTGCTACGCAGTCACAGGGCAAGAGGGAAATCCACTTGGCTATCTTTTGATGGACTTGTACGCGCGTCCTGGAAAACAAGGCGGGGCCTGGGTTGATAGCGAACGTAGCAGACATCGTGTCGGCGACGAGGTACGCTTACCCATCGCATACCTCACCTGTAACTTTGCACAGCCGCAAGGTACGCGCCCAGCTGTTTGGACGCACGACGACGTGATCACCCTCTTTCATGAAAGTGGTCATGCTCTGCACGCCCTGCTTTCAGAAGTGGATGAGCTTGGCGTCTCAGCCTTTTCAAGTGTCGAATGGGATGCAATTGAGTTGCCCTCTCAATTCATGGAAAACTTCTGCTGGGATTGGACCGTTTTACAAGCGCTGAGTGCGCATGTGGACACGGGATTGCCTATTCCAAGATCGCTGTACGACAAGATGACAGCAGCGAGAAATTTCCAAAGCGGGATGCAGACAGTTCGGCAAGTTGAGTTTTCTTTGTTCG
>CAMCWG010000150.1 GCA_945882005.1 Bordetella parapertussis | reverse complement strand
GTCGCGACGACCGCTTCACCTTTAATTAAGGCGCCCTGCAACTTCGTCTGTGCTTTCTGTGCACGTGCAGGTCCGCCAAAGAAAACCATCCAGCAGTAAAAAGCAAAGAACACAACCGCAGCTGCAAACGCTTCTAGACCGAATCCGATTGGTACGATCAGCAGTATTGCCCAGGTCAGGATGAAAGAAATTATTTTTATTAAACCAATCACGTTACAACTCCTGAATTGAAAACAATTATCACAATGGCATGGATATTAGCCGAGGCGGCACAACCTTCAAAACCAGCCATACGGCAACTAAGCTTTGCTTATTTCGATCACCGCATCCAGCGCTACCGCGCCAGACTCCATCACCAGCACAGGGTTGACATCCATGCTAGCGATCTCGGGATACTGCGCGGCTAGTTCCGAAATGCGGCACAGCGTGCTAATCAGCGCCTCACGGTCGTAGCGCGCACCACCTCGAAAACCATCAAGCAAGGCAGATCCTTTCACCGAGGCTACTAACTGTGCGGCAGACTCCCGATCCAGGGGTGCAGAAGCCATTGCGACGTCTTTATAAAGCTCCACCATCACACCGCCCATCCCGAACATGACCATCGGGCCAAAAACAGGGTCACGATTAACACCGACCAATGTTTCAACCCCTTGCGTCAACATCGTCGCAACAAGCACCCCATCGATACGTGCTCGAGGGTTCGAGGTCTGAGCTCTCTGTAGCAGCAGCGCAAAGGCCTCACGTAATGCGGCCTCAGTCTGAATGTTTAGTATGACCCCACCGATTTCAGTTTTATGCGCGATGTCGGGCGAGGCAATCTTGGCGACAACCGGATATCCGATCAATGCGGCAGCAGCAATCGCCTGATCTACCGACGCACAAACTTCTTCACGCGTAATGCTCACACCATGCGTCTGCAAAAAGGACTTTGCCTGAGCCTCGCTCGCCACAGAGACCGAAAGCTTCTTAGAGGATAACGTGGGCAATTGCTGACGCAAACTCTCAGCCCTACGCCCGATTTCACGCATAGCACCAAGCGCTGCGATCGCACGTGTCGGATCCTCAAAGACCGGAATCCCTACTTGCTCGAGTGCTCTACGAACACCTGCTTCACTAGGCATAATCACCATAATCATGCGCTCTGGATGCTTCGCCTTCAGGTCAATGAGTGCAGCCTGCGTATTTTTAAATACCTCAGGTGCCAAGGCGTTATTCGCTAGATACAGCAACAGCGCATCTCCGGAGGTGTGACGCAAAATACAATCACCCACCTGAACGGTAGCAGCCGGGTTCGTCGCAACCTGTGCCGTCGTGTCGTAGGGGTTACGACCCGTTCCATAAGGCAAGATTGCTGCGAGCTCAGCTAACAGGGGCTGCGCGAAGGGCACCAAGGCCAACCCGTGACGCGCTGCATCGTCTGCCATCAACACACCAATGCCGCCCGAGACTGTCACGAGCGACACGCGCTCATTTACCGTGACACGCGAAGTCACAATCAGATAGGCGATATCAATCATCTCCTCAATTGAACGCGCCCTCCAGGCTCCACCTTCACGAAAGATCGTGTCATACACACGGTCATCGCCGGCGAGTGAGCCTGTGTGCGTTGCCGCGGCAACGGACCCAACTTCGGAGGCACCCACCTTCATGATCACAACAGCTTTTCCGGCCTTGGATGCGTTGCGAATAGCCTGGCGTAAGCGATCGCCATTCTTGCAGCTTTCAAGTGAGGCACAAATAACCTTGGTATTAGGGTCTTGCGCGAGGTAATCAATACAGAGCGCGACATCCACATCCGCTTCATTGCCTGTCGCTAGCGTGCGACTCATCCCAATCCCACGCAGATCGGCCATGACATAGGCACAAGAGCCAAACGCCCCGCTTTGTGTTACGAAGGCGACTTGCCCCGCTGCAGGCGCCGCGCCGCGTGCGAAGGAACTAGAGAACGTGCAGAACACACCATTTGAGGGACTTAAGGCACCGAGAGAGTTGGGTCCGATCATGCGCATACCCGCTTCACGGGCGATCGCCAGCAAGCGATCCTGCGCAACGCGCCCCTCGGGTCCAATCTCACCAAAGCCAGAACTCAGGACCAATAATATTTTGACGCCCTTCTTTGCGCAGTCGCGCACAGCCTCTTCTACCCGCGGAGCTGGAACGATGATGACCGCCTGATCAACTGCATCAGGGATCGCACTAACCGATGGATAGGCCTGAAGGCCCTGGATCTCAGGCGCGCTTGGATTTACCGGAAAAATCTTTCCCTTGAATCCGAACGTCTTCAGAAAATGTATCGTACGGCCGCTTAATTTATTGCGATCACTCGATGCGCCTATTACCGCGACCGATCCGGGATTGAATAAGGGATCTAAGTCATGCATGCTGTTCGACATCCGACGAAAAGTTGGACAGACGTTCGCGATGAAACTGCCCATCGCCGTATTCAAGGTTCGCCATTAGGATGCGCTTATTCAACCGCGTCGCCCAAAGTTCTTCCGTCATTCCCATGCCACCGTGGGTCTGAATCACCATATGTGCGATCATCGGGCCGACTTGAGAGAGATAAAGTTTTAGTAGCGAAACATCACGCTCATTAGGCATCACTCCGCGCCGAGTAGCCTCCGCTTGAGCCGCCACAAAGGCACGGAAGCACTCGTACCGCACATAAGCATCCGCCACATAGTGGCGCAACACCTGAAAACTCGACAGCGTCACCCCAAACTGCTTGCGCTCAGACAAGTACCGTATGGTCTGCTCCAATACGGAGCCCATTGAGGCGACAGCCTCGACACATACAAATAAGGTACCGAGGGTATAGGTGCGATCAAACGCTACGTTGACTAGCTGACCCTGCACAAGAACCTGCTCGCCTCTCACGGAAAGAGCATCAAAACTCAAGCTTAAAGTGTGACGACCATCGATACGCATTTCACGCGTAACTCGCAACTGGTCCGCCCCCACAGGAAACAGGCATAGCAAAGTACTCGATACACCGCCCTTCTCTCCATCACACGCAAGTAGATAGTGTGTTGCATCGGGCACCTCTTCCACTCCGGATACCTGCCCAGTCACGCTCCATCCCGCAGCAGTCGCTTCCATACGCAAGTTGGTTTGCGTGTCCAGTTCTTTGCAATAACGATCTAGCGAACGCCAAACGGGTTGAATCCGCACGACTCCGCTTGCCATGTCAGCCAGCAATCCCTCTTTGCCTGCAAACTCCAACTCTGAGAGCAGCGCTGCAGGCAAGCCCATCCCTGAGGAAACGGGCAGTGGCAAGGCGTAATGCGACACTCCCTCTAACAAAGCGCAAAAATCAAGCGCGGTGCCACCCAATCCACCCAAGCCTTCGGGGACCAGGCATGCGGCCCAGCCCAACTGGAGCGCTTCGCTCCACTTCTTTCGGCGCTGATCAACACACTGTGCAATAGCGGTTATACCAACGCTATCTGCGTCTGCGTCCTTAGCAAACCGCAAAGCAGCATCACGAAATTCAGAATCAAAAATAGGCTTAACAATAAAAGTCATGATGCTTAATGTCCAAATAGTTCGCGAGCAACCATATTCTTCTGTACCTCGTCACTCCCGCCATAGATAGTGCGAACACGGGAGTAGAAATAATTTTGAATCCATAAGGTCGCTTGCTCGTTCTCGTCAAAAGCGTGATCCTCTTGAAGCGGCATTCGCGAGGCAAACTCTGGACCAACAACTTCCACCGCGATTTCGGTGATGGTCTGATACAGACGAGAACTCGTTATCTTTAATACAGAGGGCTGCGTCGTAATCGACGTTTTATTCATCACGGCTTCAATCGCTTCAAGTCCCAACTCTCTAATGCCGCGAAGCTCTGCTTCGACGTCCAGCAGGCGAGACTCGAGGGACGCACGTCGCGCTTGATGTGCAGGCTGCACAAACTTCTCTGCAATCAGACTGCGCGTACGCATCAAATATTGAAACAACGGCGCCGTGTTAGCCGAATTCAAACGTTCACGTGCGAGCAAAAACTTGCCATACTTCCAGCCACTACCTATATCTCCAATGCAGTCTGAGATAGGAACCTCTACATTCTCTAGAAACACTTCATTGACATGAAGCCAGCCGTCAATCGTACGAATCGGACGGACCGTAATGCCCTTTGATTTGACTGGGATAATCAACAGGCTGATCCCATCTTGCTTGCGCGCCTCTTCCGACGTGCGAACCAACGTATACATCAAGTCCGATTCTTGTGCGTGCGATGTCCAGGTCTTTTGTCCGTTCACGATGATCTTGTCGCCCCGGATCTCTCCACGGGTTTTGAGCGATGCAAGATCAGATCCGGCGTTCGGCTCAGAATACCCCTGACACCACCACTCTGTTCCATCCAAGATGCCGGGCAAATAGCGACTCTTTTGTTCCGGACTTCCAAACTCAATCAGCACTGGGCCGATATGCCGCAGGCCGTGATGATATTGGGCAGGGCAGTTGTTCTCCGCGAGCACCTCACCATAAATGGCCTGTTGCTTGGGGTTCCAACCCGTACCCCCTAGCTCTTTTGGCCAATTCGGTGCACCCCAGCCGTGCGCATGCAAGATTTTTTGCCAACGACTCCAGGGCTCTCTTGATAACTTGCGATTTTCAGCAACAAGTTTCTGTATGTCTAAAGGACAATGTTTGCGGACAAACGTTTCGACTTCCTGACGAAACGCTTGGTAATCAATCTGCTCACTCATTTCACAGCCTTTAGCTCAACGGCGGTTTGAATCAACGACCCTTATAGACGGGCTTGCGCTTTTCTTTAAAAGCCTTAAGCGCCTCAGCCGTGTCTTCAGTTTTACCGAGCGCCACGGTCATATTCTGCTCAAAGCGATACCCTTCTCGACGAGGCATCACCGCAGTCACTTGTGCTGCTTGCTTTGCATAACTCAGAGCGATCGGTGCCTTACTTGCAATATCGTTCGCAATTTCCATCACATACGGCATCAGCTCATCGGGCGGCAAGCTCGCTTCGATCAAGCCCAAGCGATACATCTCATCAGCCGTCACCTTCATACCAGTAAAGAACATTCTACGCGCACGAGACTTTCCAAATACGCTTTGCAGCATTGCCGTACCCCCTGCGAGGCCAACATTTATCTCTGGCATAGCGAAGAAGGCAGTATTCGATGCAACCCAAATATCGCAACTATTCATCAAACCAAAGCCGGCACCCATCGCTGGGCCATTGACTGCAGCGATGACTGGCTTACTACATTCGATGATGGAGTTGCTTGTTTCTCGTACCAAGCGATTGTGCTTCCAATAAGCTCCGGGAGTTGCACCTAGGTTTGGACGCTCGTTTAGATCGGCACCTGCGCAGAATATCTTGCCTTTCCCGGTCACCACCGCACATTTCACGTCGTCATTGTCGTTAAAGCTATCAAATACTTGAATGAGTTCACTGCGCATCTGGGCATTCTGAGCGTTGTGCGGGGGACGATTGAGCGTCACGGTTGCAACACCGTCGGCAATCACGAGTTCAAGCGTTTCTAGTTCCATTATTTCCCTTCGATAAAGTGTATTTGTCAGTCAACTATTCAACTTGTATGCCAGCGCCATCCGTTTTAATCAAACGCCTAAGACGAGCCTCTTCTCCATCCAAAAATTTCTGATATTCCTGTTGCTTCAAACGCGCATACGTCAACCCTGTCTTTTCGATCGCGGAGATAACAGTTGGATCTTTCAACGCAAGCTCAATGCCCGAGATAATTGTGTTTTGCACCTCTCCTAATGTCCCAGTTGGTACGAAAAATCCAAACCAACTACCAAACACAAGATCAATGCCAAGTTCTCTGAAAGTCGGGACCTCCATCGCTGCGGGATGACGCTGTGCGGAAGCAATCGCGATCGCACTGAGCTGCCCAGCTCGTACACGCGGCATGGCAGAGGGTCCATCAAAGATGCCCATGATCTGCCCGCCCAACAAATCGTTCATAGCAGGGCTAGTTCCCTTGTAGGGAATATGTGTCATCTTTACGCCGGCTTCCATCGCGAACAGCTCTGCCGCAATGTGAGGGCTCGAGGCGTTACCTGAAGACCCAAACGTTAAAGCACCCGGGTTGCTTTTCCCGAGAGCCACAATATCGCCAAGCGTCTTAACGGATAAATTCGGATTAATGACCAGCATATTTGCCGATGTACCAAGCAAATACAGAGGACTTAAAGCCTTAGGGTCATATGGCAATGACTTTTTAAGTACTGGGTTAGACGTATAGCCATAACTGGTTAGCAGTATGGTGTAGCCATCCGCGGAGGCGCGACTCACGAGTTGAGTCCCAATCACGGTCCCTCCTCCCGGCTTATTGTCTACAACGACGGGTTGCCCCCAGATCTGCGACAAGCGCTGCGCTAAGGCTCGTCCATAGACGTCGGTCACGCCGCCTGGAGGATACGGGACGACGACTGTGACTTGCTTTTCCGGATATTTTGCAAGTGTTGGTGCGATTAAAAAAAACGGTACCGACAGACAGATAGTCAGTACAAATTTGAAAGCGCTGCTCTTGTTCATCGGTGCATCTCCCCCTAGGCTTCACTGTTTGCCAATATTGGCTTGTTCAATGACACGTTTCCATTTCGCAGACTCGGACTTAATCACAGCATCCATTTGCTCGGGCGTTCCACCCTTAACAGTCAGTCCGTTCGCCATCAACCGCTCGCGCACGACTGGGTCCTGCAACACCACATTAAGTTCTTTGTTTAATTTGTCGATGATCGGACGTGGCGTGCCGGCCGGCGCCGTGATGTAGTTCACAGGGAAGGCCTGATAGCCTTTGAGGGTATCGCCAATCGTCGGAAGGTCTGGTGCAGCAGCCGTTCGTGCTTGTGTCGACACTGCTAAAGCCTTAATTCGTCCAGCCTTGATATGGGATTGGTAAACAGACAAAGAATCAATGCTCATTTGAACTCCACCGCCGAGCACCTCCGAAACAGCAGCGCCAGAGCCTTTGTAGGGAATGTGCACCATATCTAGGTTAGCCATGCTTTTGAATAGCTCTCCGGCGAGATGACTTGATGAGCCAATCCCCGAGCTAGCAAAATTTATTTTCCCGGGATTTGCCTTGATATAAGCAATCAGCTCGGCGACGTTGTTGACAGGCAGTTTGTTGTTGACGACCAACACGTTCGCACCAGAGATCAACTCCACTACGGGTGAAAATGCATTGAATGCGTCATAAGGCAACTTCTCCATCAAATAGGGATTGGTCATTTGCTGGCCAGGCGTTGCAAACAACAAGGTGTAGCCATCTTTTGGCGCTGCAGCAACATAAGCTGCGGCAATGGTGCCACCCGCCCCAGGGCGGTAGTCAATGACAACGGGCTGTCCTAAGCGCTTGGCTAACGGCTCACTGATAATGCGA
>CAMCWG010000149.1 GCA_945882005.1 Bordetella parapertussis | reverse complement strand
ATATTACCTTCGCCGACTCAGATCTGGTAGCGGTCGAGGTGCCGGGTTTGCAGTGGTTATTAAACTCTCCAAAGCTCGACACGGTTGCTATTGACGAAGACGGTTGGCCAGTTCCACTGCGAGTTCCAGATCCGCGCGCTTTCGCGTTGCATAAAGCATGGCTCTCTGGTCTACCGCTACGTGAGCCTATCAAAAAACCGCGTGACTTTGAACAGGCTCGTGTCGTGGCGCAATTAGTTCAAGCCAACATGCCACACCTTTCATTCGACAGCACGATGACATCGCTACACGGAGATGTGCGCAAGATGCTGCCCTTGCTGATTGGACAGTGATCACACCACACGTTCATGAGCATACTTTTCATAAACACAGCGTTGCAATCAGTTACAAAAAATACGCGCTATGCGTATAGCAAGCTAGGCGGGTAGTTCAGTAAAATTCCGTTATGGAAATCAGACTCGCCCGCTTAGAAGCACTTATCCCGTCTCTCGCGACGCGTGAAGACTTAGCTTGCCTCGAAACCCGTATGACGACCGCAATCGGCCGGGTCGAGACTACGCTTCATACTGAAATGACCAAGCTCACCTGGCGCATTGTGATGCTGCTTGCAGTGCTCCTGCCGTCACTGCTTGCCGCAACGGTCTACGTCACTAAATACCTCAATTAAAAAGCCTAGCTAAAACTGCCAACCCGTTTTGTGTGGGCAGTCTTGCCTAGGCCTGGGTGTCTAACTTAAGCCCTGACGCTTTAAGAGTTCTCCACCGCCTTAACCAGATCTTCAATCACTTTCTTCGCATCGCCAAACACCATCATGGTTTTGTCGAGGTAGAAGAGTTCGTTGTCCAAGCCCGCATAGCCCGAGGCCATTGAGCGCTTGTTGACGATGATTGTTTTTGCCTTGTAGGCCTCCAAAATCGGCATACCGGCGATTGGTGATTTTGGATCCGTCTTTGCCGCGGGGTTCACCACGTCGTTTGCACCCAGTACCAACACCACGTCTGTCTGAGCGAACTCGCTGTTGATGTCTTCCATCTCAAACACTTGATCGTAGGGGACTTCGGCTTCAGCAAGCAGCACGTTCATGTGACCAGGCATACGACCCGCAACCGGGTGGATGGCGTATTTCACAATCACGCCATGCTCGGTGAGCTTCTCAGCCAGTTCTTTCAGGGCGTGCTGTGCACGTGCAACGGCCAAGCCATAGCCAGGGACGATGGTGACGGTCTCTGCATTGGTGAGCAAGAAGGCGGCATCATCTGGACTGCCTGAGCGAACGTTACGCTGGACGCCAGAGCCGGCGGCAGGGCCTGCATCGGCCGCACCACCAAAACCACCCAAAATCACGTTAAAGAACGAACGGTTCATCGCCTTACACATGATGTAAGACAGAATCGCACCTGACGAACCCACGAGTGAGCCAGCAATAATCAGCATTGGGTTGTTGAGCGAGAAGCCAATGCCCGCAGCAGCCCAACCCGAGTAACTGTTAAGCATCGACACCACGACTGGCATGTCTGCTCCACCAATCGGGATGATGATCAAGACACCGAGCACAAACGCGATCAAGGTCATGATCACAAAAGGTGTCCAATCCTGCGTCACCATAAACCAGATGCCGCAACCGACCATGGCAATTGCCATGCCAAGGTTGAACATGTGTTGCCCGGGGAAGACAACGGGCGCACCTTGGAACAAGCGAAACTTGTATTTACCCGACAACTTGCCAAACGCGATCACCGAACCAGAGAAGGTGATGGCACCAACAAAAGTACCGATGAACAACTCCAGGCGGTTGCCGATTGGAATCGGTGCGCCTTTGGCAGCAATATTGAACGCGTGCGGTTCCGCGACAATTGCGACCGCGATCGCAACAGCAGCCAGGCCGATCATGCTGTGCATGAACGCCACGAGCTCAGGCATTTTGGTCATTTCAACGCGCTTAGCCATGACCGTACCGATGGAGCCACCAATCAACAAGCCAAGCACAACCCAACCCAAGCCGATTCCTGCTTGCCCCTCGCGCGCCAGACTGACAATCAGCGCGGCTGTCGTCAGCACAGCAATCACCATACCCGCCATACCAAAGGCGTTACCGATACGCGAGGTCGTGGGGTGAGACAAACCTTTGAGCGCCTGGATGAAACACACCGAGGCGATCAGATAGAGCATCGTCACAACGTTAATGGAAATCATGCGTGACCTCCTGTCGTTGCCTTGTCTGCAGCCTTATCTTTCGGTGCTTTCTTTTTAAACATCTCAAGCATGCGACGCGTGACTAAGAAACCGCCGAACACGTTGACCGCAGCGAGTGCCACAGCAAACACGCCCATACCGCGTGCCAGACCACCTTCGGTGAGCGCAGCGGCCAACATGGCGCCCACAATGACGATCGCCGAGATTGCATTGGTTACAGCCATCAAAGGCGTGTGCAGGGCGGGGGTGACGTTCCAGACGACGTGATAGCCGACGTAGATTGCCAAGACAAAAATGATGAGGTTCACCAAGGTAGGATCAAGTGCATCCATTATTTTTTCCTTAAATTTTTGCCAGCTTCGCAAACGAGGCAGGCTTGGACAATATCGTCATCGCGTGCAATCGCAAGATTGCCTTCTTTGTCGATGATGAGCTTCAGGAAGTCGAGTATGTTGCGTGAGTAGAGCGCTGAGGCATCCGTCGCAACCAAGCCAGGCAGATTCGTCAGGCCAACAAGTGTGACACCGTTTTCTTGAATGACTTGGCCTTTTTGTGAAAGCGGGCAATTGCCACCGCGCTCAACTGCCAGGTCAACGATCACCGAGCCTGGCTTCATCGCACGGACGGTTTCTGCCGAGACCAGCGTCGGTGCAGGGCGTCCGGGAATCAGCGCCGTGGTGATGACGATGTCTGCTTGTTTGCAACGCTCAGACACCAGCACAGCCTGACGCGCCATCCAGCTTGCGGGCATGGGGCGTGCATAGCCGCCTACACCTTGCGCGATCTCACGCTCTTCGTCGGTCTCAAACGGCACGTCGATAAACTTTGCGCCGAGGGACTCAACCTGCTCTTTTGCGGCGGGGCGCACGTCCGAGGCTTCAACCACGGCCCCCAAACGCTTTGCCGTTGCAATCGCCTGCAGACCCGCCACGCCCGTACCCAAAATCACAACGCGTGCGGCTTTGATCGTGCCCGCCGCTGTCATCATCATCGGGAACATGCGTCCGTAATACTGTGCACCGAGCAGAACAGCCTTGTAACCGGCCAAGTTCGCCTGTGAGGACAAAACGTCCAAGCTTTGGGCTCGGGTGGTGCGTGGCGCTGCTTCGAGCGCAAAGCCCGTGATGCCGGCTTGCGCCATTGCGTCCAAACCTGCTTCATCAAAGGGATCCAGCATGCCGACCACGGCCGTGCCGGCTTGGATGTTGCCAAGTTCGGCCCCGTCAGGTGCGCGTACTTTGAGAATCAGTCCGGCAGAGAGTGCTTGCGCCGCATCGGTGAGTTGTGCACCGGCCCGCTCATAGGCTGCGTCGCTGTAATGCGACGCCAGGCCAGCGCCACGTTCGACCAAGACCTGATGGCCACCGGCAACGTACTTTTTGACCGTTTCAGGGGTGGCGGCAACCCGGGTCTCGCCATCGCGTGTCTCGCGCGGAATCCCAATGCGCATAGACTTCTCCAATTAGAAAGAAAATGAATCCCTGATTTATACACCATCGTGAGCGGCTCAGCCCTAGGGCGCGATCCCAGATCCCGACTACAATTTCACCCAATATGATGGATTCAGCTAAAAGTAAGCTTCCCAATACAAAAAAACGCGTCGTGGTCGGCATGTCCGGCGGCGTTGACTCGTCTGTCACGGCTTGGCTCCTGAAAGAGCAGGGCTACGAAGTCGTGGGTCTTTTCATGAAGAACTGGGAAGACGATGACGACTCGGAGTACTGCTCAACGCGCCAGGATTGGTTAGACGCCGTGAGCGTGGCGGATGTGGTCGGTGTCGATATCGAGGCCGTGAACTTTGCTGCCGAATACAAAGACCGAGTGTTTGCCGACTTCTTGCGCGAGTACTCGGCCGGTCGTACCCCAAACCCCGATGTCTTGTGTAACGCAGAGATCAAGTTCAAGGCGTTTTTGGACCATGCCATGTCACTGGGGGCCGATCACATTGCAACCGGTCACTACGCACGTGTCCGCTCAGTTGAAAGCGCAGCAGGACCACGCTATGAACTACTCAAGGCCCTGGATCACACCAAGGACCAGAGCTATTTTTTGCATCGCTTAAATCAGGCACAACTATCACGCACACTTTTCCCGTTGGGTGAGATCCCCAAAAGCGAAGTGCGACGCATCGCCCACGAACTCAAACTATCGAATGCCGCCAAGAAAGATTCCACTGGGATTTGTTTCATTGGCGAGCGACCCTTTCGCGAGTTTTTGAATCGTTATCTGCCAACCAAGCCCGGTCCGATTTTGACCGAGTCGGGTAAGCAAGTCGGTAAGCACCACGGGTTATCTTTCTACACACTCGGCCAACGCAAGGGTCTAGGAATCGGTGGTGTGAAAGGGCACCAGCATGCAGATGGCACGGGTCCGGTCTGGTATGCCGCGCGCAAGGATCTTGCAAACAATGCGCTGTACGTTGTTGAAGGGCATGACCACCCTTGGTTGTTATCTGACGCGTTGTCTGCGGACCAGGCGAGCTGGGTATCTGGGGTTGCTCCTGCGGCGGGTGGCTATGCAGCAAAGACGCGGTACCGTCAGGCCGATGCACCCTGCGCCTTGAGCGGGGCGACGACAGATGTTTTTTCTTTGAATTTTTCAGACCCGCAGTGGGCTGTGACACCCGGGCAATCCGCGGTGTTGTATGACGGAGATATCTGCTTAGGCGGCGGGATCATCGCCAGCTAGGTGACGATGCCATCTGCCCGAGAAAACGACTTAACTGACGACCGGAACGGTGTCGATAAAACTCTGCCGCAAGGACAGCTTCGCGTAAAGACGGGCCAGATTTGGTGCGTTGTCACGCCAAGAGATCTGGGGGAAGCGGAAGTCTAGGTATCCCAGCAGCACACCTACGGCCACGTCAGCTAAGCTGTAGCCAACGCCCATGCAGTAACTCTGTGTACCTAGATCATTTTCCATCGCAGCTAGGGCGGCGTGAATCTTGCCGTACTGGCGGTCGATCCACTCTTGGCTTTGTTGTTCAGCAGGGCGTTGCAGCTCTTTCACAATAATGATTGCTGCGTCGAGCGTGCCATCCGCAAGGGCTTCCCAACATTTGACGATCGCGCGTTCGCGACCTGTTTTGGGAATCAGATGGCTAACAGGAGAGAGCGTGTCGAGATACTCCACGATCACACGCGAGTCGTACAGGGGCGTGTCGTCGTCGTTGATCAGGCAGGGCACTTTGCCAAGCGGGTTGTACTGCGCTGCTTTGGTATCGGGGGCCCAGACATTCTCTAATTGCAGTTCATAGTCGAGCTTTTTGTCAGCCATCACAATGCGTACTTTGCGAACGTAGGGGCTTGTGAGGGAGGCAATAAGTTTCATGTAACCGACAGAACTAAGAGTTACTAGATTACTGTTTGGGTGTTCGCCCAAGACAGTCCGACAAAACAATACCCCACTAAAAAGGCGAATACCCCGAGTGTATCCGCTCGCATCCCTTATTAGTCGGAGGCGTGGGAGTGATAAACTTCTTTGCATCCATTGTGTTGTTTTTTTGTCGCATATCCTACCTATGAAAACGAATCCATCTCTGAGCGCATTGAACGCCGTTTCGCCGCTTGACGGGCGCTATGCCTCGCGTTGTGACGGTTTGCGGCCACTTTTGTCTGAAGCAGGCTTCATGGCACATCGCGTCGAGGTGGAAATCGCTTGGCTGATCGGGTTGTCCGAGGCCGGTTTGGCTGAGCTGCCCGCTTTCAGCGCGGGCGCGCGTGCCAAGCTGTTGGGCCTGGTGTCGAACTTTTCAGAAGCCGATGCCGAGCGAATCAAGGACATTGAAAAAACCACCAACCATGACGTCAAGGCCGTTGAATACTGGCTAAAAGAGAAGGTCGCAGGTGATGCCGAGCTCGAGCGGGCAGGTGAGTTCATTCACTTTGCCTGTACCTCAGAGGACATCAACAACACCTCGCATGCCTTGATGCTTGGTCGTGCCCGGGACACCGTTGTGTTGCCACAGCTGCAAAAGGTCTATGCGGCGGTGCAGCATATTGCGAAGACGCAAGCGGCTCAGCCCATGCTCTCGCGCACGCACGGTCAGCCTGCAACACCCACCACCTTAGGCAAAGAGTTTGCCAACGTCGCGGCGCGGCTGCGTGATGCGATCGCCAATATCGAAGCCGTTGTGCCGCTCGCCAAGATGAACGGTGCGACAGGTAACTACAATGCGCACGTCTCCGCTTACCCAGAAATCGATTGGCCTGCGTTTAGTGGACGCGTGCTCAAGCTCTTGGGGCTAAAGCAAAACGCCCACACGATTCAAATCGAGCCGCATGACTGGATGGCAGCGCTGTTCGATGCCATCGCGCGTACCAATACGATTTTGATCGACTTGAATCGCGACATCTGGGGCTACATCGCGCTGGGCTATTTCAAACAGCGCCTCAAAGACGGCGAGGTAGGGTCGTCGACCATGCCTCACAAAGTGAATCCGATTGATTTTGAGAACTCAGAGGGCAACCTCGGCATGGCCAATGCGATGTTGCGGCATTTGTCTGAGAAGCTACCGATTTCTCGTTGGCAGCGCGACCTCACGGACTCGACTGTGCTGCGCAACTTGGGCGTGGCTCTCGGTTACTGCCTGGTTTCTTACGATGCTTGCTTGCGTGGTTTGGGCAAGCTTGAAGTCAATGCGTCTGCGATTGATGCCGACCTGGATAACTGCTGGGAAATCTTGGCCGAGCCCATTCAGACAGTCATGCGTCGTTACGGCTTGCCCCAACCCTATGAGCAACTCAAGGCGCTCACGCGTGGCAAGGGCATCACGCAAGAGGCTTTACGAGAGTTTATTAATGGCCTAGCGTTGCCTGCCGACGCGAAGGCTCGTATGCTTGCACTGACGCCTCGTAGTTACATCGGCTTGGCTCAGCAATTGGCCGTGGTCGTTTAAAGAAGTTACCCCTAACCTAATCGCAATCTTCCCTTCCGGAGTCGCATCATGAAAAAACTATCGCTCGTATTGGCAGCAACAGTTGTCTGTGCACCACTTTGGATGAGTTCGGCGCATGCTCAATTCGCCAAAGCTGAAGATGCCATCAAGTATCGGCAGTCCGCGTTATCCATGTTGGGCACACACATGGGGCGACTACAGCCCGTGCTGAAAGGCCAAGTAGCTTTTGATGCTGCTGCGGTGAAGGCGAACGTTGCGGTGATTCAAACCCTCTCGACCTTGCCCTGGTCTGCTTTCGGTGCCGGCACGCAAGG
>CAMCWG010000148.1 GCA_945882005.1 Bordetella parapertussis | reverse complement strand
TGCTAAAAGAGTTTGCGATTTGCCTACCAATGGCATCTGTTGACCCGCCGGGTGTGAAGCCCACGACGATCTTGATTGGTTTATTTGGATAGTCGCTTGTTTGTGCAGCGACAACTCCCGTGGAGAGCGAGGTAATAAGGACGAGAGTCAAAGCAGGGAGGGCCTTCATGCGACTGATCATATTCTTGTCTCCGTATGTCTTTTAGATGATTCGAATAAAGCTAACATTTTTGGGTTAACTTGTGTTTATAAACTAAATAACAAGGAGACTGTATGTACAAATTCATCGCTGCCGTATTCTCACTTTTCTGTATGACGGCTGGTTCACCATTGGATGCGCAAACACCTGCCAGGGATCCGATCCGTCTTATCGTCGGATTTGCACCGGGTGGTCCGTCAGATATCGCTGGTCGGATTGCTGCTGAGATTCTGAGTGCCAAGCTGGGGGTTCCTGTTCTTGTCGAAAATAGGCCCGGAGCAAGTGGAGCGATCGCGGCCGATGCTGTCGCCAACGCAAAGCCCGACGGTAATACTTTGCTGGTAAACGTGACGGCTGACATTGTTAATCCCGTCATCAATCGCGAGCCTAAAAACTTTATTACTACACGGTTTGCTCCGGTCGCTTTAATCGCAACTGCGCCTAACGTGTTAGTTGTGCATCCTAGTCTTCCCGTTAATAGCGTAAAAGAGCTCGTCGAATTTATGCGCAGCCAGAAGCCAGATAATTCTCTGAGTTACGCCTCGGCAGGTCTAGGTACGGTTAGCCATTTGTCTGGCGTACTGTTCGCAAGCGCGTCGGGTGCGTCGTTGATTCACGTCCCCTACAAAGGTACTGCCGCTGCACAAGTTGATTTGCTCGCAGGCCGTGTCCAGATCATGTTTGACAGCTTGAGCAGTGGACTTGTGAACGCCAAGTCCGGAAAAGTAAAAGCACTTGCTGTGACATCGCCAAAACGCTGGCCAATGGCACCAGACTTGCCGACCTTGGAAGAAAGCGGTTTACCCGAGACAGATATGATGGCCGTGTTCGGACTGCTTGCCCCTGCAGGTACACCGAAGGCAGTGCTCGATAAGCTTTCAGGGGCCTTGTTAGAGGGCCTTCGTACAGCTGAGGTGCGTGCACGGATCAATCGAATTGGCGCAGAGCCTGGGGACTGGAGCCCCGAGGCTTACCGCGCCTATTTAGCAAAACAAGTTGAGCGCTGGGAGAGGCTCGCTGCTCAAGGAAAGTTCGCTGTGAAGAACTGAGAGTTAGGCTGACATACCTAATTCACCTGAACATTTGCCTGCTTCGCGACCATTCCCCACTTTGCAATTTCGGCCTTCACATATTTTGAAAACTCCTCGGGAGTGCTGCCGATAGGAGTTGCCGAAATTGCTGCGAACCTCTCCTTGATTTCGGGTGTTTTCAGAATCGCAATGGTCGCGTCAGCGAGGCGATTGATGATTGCGGGCGGGGTGCCGGCTGGAGCGAAGAGGCCGTTCCATGAATCCGCCTCGAGATCTGGCATGCCCGCTTCCGCCATAGTGGGTACGTCTGGAAGTTGTGCGAGACGGGCACTGCCAGCGACAGCAAGTGGTCTCACTTTACCGCTTAGGATCGCAGGCATGACACCGCTAGCCGTCTTAAAGCCAAAATCGACAGTGCCTCCAATCACATCGGTTAATGCGGGCGCAGCTCCTTTGTAGGGGATATGGATTACATCGATACCAGTGCGAAGCTTCAATAACTCGCCAGCATGATGCTGCATGCCACCTGCACCCGACGACGCATAGCTAAGTTTGCCTGGGCGAGCCTTCGCGTAGGCGATCAGCTCAGTTAATGACCGCACAGGTAAATTATTATTGACGACTAGAACGCTTGGTGAAGACATGATCTGTGTGATCGGAGCGAAGTCGCGTGCGGTGTCGTATCCTAAGTTTTTGTAAATCCCCATGTTTGTCGCGTTCGCAACTGTGCCAACCAGCAGGGTGTAGCCGTCTGGTTTAGCTTTAGCCACAAATTCAGAACCAATGTTCGAGCCGCCACCGGGCTTATTCTCAACAATAATGGGCTGGCCTAATTCCTTTTCTAGTTTCGATGCGATGAGGCGTGCAAAGATATCTGTCGGTCCGCCAGCGGCAAAACTTACAATTAAACGAATTGGCTGAGAGGGATAAGCTGTCTGGCCCAGTGCCTGTGCCGCAAATAGTGCGCCGCACAAGAGAAAGAAAGTTCGTCGTCCGACAAGACGCCAGACAAAGGCATTGCTCATAGCAAGTCTCCATATGTTTTAAGTTATTCTGCTTAGCTTAACGAGCATTCGCTAAAAACAAAAGGGTTTGTCACAAAATGGCTCAAACAATCACCGTCGCTCAGCTCTTGGTGCGCAAACTGGCGCGAGCGGGTGTTAAGAAGATATTTGGTCTTCCTGGTGGTGGATCGTCACTAGATATCATTGCGGCCGCAGCCGCAGAAAATATCCAATTTGTACTTACCAAGACTGAAAACGCTGCAGTCATGATGGCGGGTGCCTTGGCAGAAACTGCTGGTGTGCCTGGTGTTGCGCTGATGACCAAAGGTCCCGGACTTACCAACGCCGCCAACGGAGTCGCCTATGCGAGCCTGGATCGCGCACCCGTCATTGTGTTGACGGATGGCTTCACACCCAAACAGCTTACCTACATCACGCACCAAGTCTTTGATCAACAAGCAGTGCTTAATCCCCTTGTTAAGGCGGTGGGCCGCCTTGAGTCGGCTGATCCTGCGTCAGAAATTGATCATCTGCTAAATGTCGCGATGACGTATCCGCTGGGCCCAGTTCATATTGAGCTTACTTCAGAGACCGCTCGTCGCGCCGTGGATGTTGAACAATTAGCTGGTACTCAGTCAGAGCCGGTTTCGCGTTCGGGCGCTATTGACCTCGAGCGCTTTGAGGCGCTGCGCGCGACCGTACAAAAGGCGCGTAAACCGATCGCGGTGCTTGGTTTAGAGGCGCGTGCGCATACTGATGCCGTGCGTAGTTTCGTTGAATCGCTTGGTTGTGCTGTGCTTAGTACATACAAGGCAAAGGGCGTGATCCCAGATGACAATGCTCAGGTCTTAGGAATTTTTACAGGTGGATCTCTAGAGCAGGAAGCGATTGCAGCTGCTGACTTGATGGTGTTGATTGGCATGGATCCTGTGGAACTCATCTTGCAGCCCTGGCGATACACCACGCCTGTCGTAGACATTGGAGCAGTCAGGCATCCGGTGCACTACATTGAGCCCTCTGTGCAGGTGGTGGGCTCAATTACAGAGACGCTGACGCGACTCGTCGCGTCAGGGGGCTATGCGCAAACGGGTTGGAGCCCTGCAGAGCTTGAGCATATCCGCAAGAACGCACAGACTCAACTTGCTTATGCTCCAGTAAAGAATGCTGTTGCGCCTGATCGTGTTGCCCAGCTAGCAGCAACGTCTTGTAGAGAGGTGGGCATCAAGCCGAAGTTCTCGATTGATGCAGGCGCTCACATGTTTTCAGTTGCGGCATTTTTTCCTGCTGCCCGTGCCGGTGATGTGTTGATTTCAAACGGACTGGCAACTATGGCTTTTGCATTGCCAGCGGCAATTTCTGCCGCGGTTCAAGACCCAAGCGCCCCAGTGCTTTGTTTTACTGGAGACGGCGGTCTGATGATGTGTATGGGGGAACTGTGTACAGCGGTAGAGCATCAGGCTCAGGTCATCGTCATTGTATTTAACGATAGTGCCTTGTCCCTTATCGATATCAAGCAGCAGAGCAGGGCACTTGAATCTAACGGGGTGCGGTGGCGGCACCATGATTTTGCGGGCACCATGCGAGCGTTGGGTGGTTTTGGAGCAAGTGCGACGACAGAACAGGAGTTCGTCACTGCCATGGCGACAGCTCTTAAAACAAAAGGCCCATCGCTAATTGATGTGTCGATTGATCCAGCTGGCTATCCAGAGCAGCTTAAAGCGATGCGTGGTTAGGAGAAGCGCATCCGACTAGGGAGTGATTAGTTCTACAGAAAATGGAGAGGAGGCCGTTGGATCGACCTGCACTCGAACTGCTCGAACATCTGAGGCGCCAGGGACTTGGAGTCGCGTTAAATTTTCGATGAGTTTGTTATTAAGTTTGAAAGGCTGATCAAAGTGATACTGATGTCGGTCACCATGGATTAATAGCACGGGCTTGTTCCATTCACGTGCCAGCGGTAACAATGTTTCTCCAACGCTATTCCGAAAGCCGGACCAGGCAGGAAAATCTTCCCACATGGAGCGACTAATTAGCACGTCAGCCTGATAGGCAAAGACAATTGCAGTATGGTTCTTATTACGAGCCTCATCAAAAGCAGCTTGAATCCATGCGATATTTGCTGCATCTCGTTCAAAGAACTCTTTGATGGCTTTGGGGTCACGCGTTTCAAAATTATTGTTACTACCAACAATATGTAGCGTGACAAAAAGTACGTCGTTGTACACCCAGCGTTGATTTTCTACGAAAGCTGAATACGTCGGTTGTATCTGGGCCTGACTGACCAAGGCGATCGGGTTCATGCCTAGTGACTTTGTAGGGCTATAGAACAGCTGCCTTACTTTGCCTAGGCGCTCCAAGGGATCGTAACCACCATTACTTCGCCGATGGCAATCTGTCCACTCATTGTCGCCTGGTGTGTAGACGACGCCCTGCTCGAACAGCGAGAAGTGTTTGAATTGTTCCAAAAACTCTTGATCCGAGCACACCGTGGAGCCACTCTTAAAGTCGCCGACGTGTATCGAGAACGCGGGTTGTACGCGATTGATTGCTGAGATTAAGGCGCGGTAGAGAGGATAAGATTTTTCTGCGACTCCGTAGGGGTGGTCACCAAGAGCCACAAAAGAAAAGCTTTGAGCAAAACTGATTGAACTGGTGACAATCAGCAGACTGAAGCTTAGAATCAGTTGAGCGGTCTTCGCGTATCTATTCATTATTTGGCGGACACTATTTGCGAATGACTGATTGCCAGCAGGCTGGGCGATTAATTTAAGCGAAAATTTAGCTTTCAAATATAACGAAATCGTGACAAAGACTTTAGCCATCGAACGATTTTCGTGCATAAAGACAAGGTGTGGATGGCATGAAAGTATTTGTTGACATTGGAGCGTTGGCTCAACTCCCTGAATGACAATATCAAGATCGCTCAATATGAAATTTTGCTACAATTGTAGTAAGAATGAAACAGGAGTTACCGCTATGGGAATGCCCGTTCGTATTGATGATTACCTATATGAGCAAGCAAAGGCTCACGCTCATGCCGAGCGCCGTACAATTGCAGGGCAGGTAGAGTTTTGGGCGATGGTAGGAAAGGCAGCATTAGACAACCCAGATCTTCCAATCGAATTTATTCGTGATCTATTGATTGCAAGGGCTGAGGGACAGGTGTTGGCTACTCCGTTTGTCCCTCAAGGGCGAGACTAATGCGGGTAAAGCGGGTTGAGATTTTACAGTCTACAGCATTCGCTCGGGCGTATAAGAAATCTAATAAAAATCGAAAAGCTGATGTTGACGAAGCAATTGCCCTAATTGTAAAGAATCCTTTGATTGGAGCACCCAAACGAGGGGACCTAGTTGGGGTACATGTTTATAAATTTAAAAGTCAGCACCAAGAGGTGCTTCTTGCTTACGAGTTTGATCCAAAGACCCGCTATTTGCTGCTGCTAGGCGCGCATGAGAATTTCTATAGAGATCTTAAGCGTTAATGCGATTCGTGTTCTCAGAGCAGTGGTCACAAACTTTTAATAAAGTCTTGTATCCGCTCATGCATATCTCGTGTTGCGGAGTCAGAGCGGCATACTGCGAAACGGTTGTAGACGTTTAAGGCCTTGCCGCATTCACCGTCTACCGAAGGTGTATGTGCGCCACGGTTTGAGGTGTCCCAACCGTGTGTTGCCTCAGGGTAGTGTGTCCAGGATGTTGCATCTTTAAATACCCGTGTTGGGCATCGATCTGGCGGTGTGGCTGTATCCTTTCCACCGGTGAATATAAGAACGGGTCCCCAGTAGGGACCTAAGGTTGGGTCTTCCTTCCAGCCTTTGCTGTTGCAGACGGGGTAAAGACTAATGCCGGCACGGTACAACCCCTTCGCGTGCTCACGCATAAAGGGTTCGTCTGTGAAGGTTCTTAAGACGGTCCAGCCTCCCTGGCTGCCACCCATCAAAATTAACAGGTTTGGGTCAACGCCTTGCGAGACAAGCCATCGCCCCGTTGCGATGGCATCGAGCATGCGGGCGTTTGCTCCAAGTGGGGTGTAGGTCACCCAATTTTGATCATGTCCTCGGCTCCAGTAACTGTCAAGCACCAGCGTATTCGCGCCTAAGTCCTTTCTTGCCCAGAGGGCGGTTGCGAAGTCGCCGGGTATTAAACCGTGGCCTCCGTGCACGATCACAAAGGTTGGTCTGTTTTTCACGCCATCGGGGTGAGGATTCCAGCTCGCAAGAAGATTGCCTTTGCCGTTAAACGTCGGCACGATCGGGCGCATCGGTGCGAGATTGACTTTGGTGGTGTTGTTGAAAAGACTGAACTTCGTGATGGGCCGCTCAGGGGCTTTGGTGGTGACGATAGGAGGTTGAAAATATTCAACATCGGCTCTTGAGAAAGGTGTGTTCGCACAACCATTCAACAGGATGACCGTGAAGGGGATAACTAAGAATAGAAATTTAATCATTCAGTATTTAGCATTTTTCCACGTGGGTGCTATTAGGAGCGTCAGCCACGAGATGATGGCGCCGACCATGATGACAATGGCTGGAGCCATTACCATGTTGTGAACCGAAGAGAGGTATTCAGTAAACATTGGAGCCAATCCGCCAAATATGCCAACCGAGAAGCTGTAACCAAGCCCTATACCGGTTACCCGCACGCTGGCAGGTAACGCATGCGTCATGGCTGCACATAAGGGTCCCACAAACAGGCCTTGACCAATTGCCAAAATCAGTCCAGCTGCGATCATGTCCACATAGAGACCGCTTTTTGCCAAGCTAAAAGCGAACCATGGCCCTATGATGAGAAGGAAGGCTCCGAGCTTAGCGACCCGTATGGTTCCAAATCGATCGCCTAAGTGTCCGCCCCAAAGGCAGAAGCCACCTACTAAAAATAAACTCAGTAAATTTACACTGAGCGCCGCATCATTCGTCACACCGGCATGGTGCACGGTCCAAGAGACGATGTACATGAAACCGACGAACGAAACGATTCCTGTTGCAGTGTTGGCTAAAGCAATAGCCAATACTGTGCGCCAGTGGTGGACAAATACCGCGAGAACAGGAGACTTTGGCTGCGCATCACTTCCAGAAAATATATCCTTACTCAAGGACGATCTAATCCATATGCCCATCAGAGCGAGTGCGATGCTAAGTAAAAACGGAATCCGCCATCCCCACTCAGTCATTGT